>CAYZLR010000011.1:0-56418 GCA_964479275.1 uncultured Caulobacterales bacterium | reverse complement strand
GGGATGCGTACTGAACAGGCCAAGCGCCTGAAAGATTTGGAAAAAGAGAATGCGCACCGGGGAAGATTCGAACTCCCGACCCCTTGATTCGTAGTCAAATAAATTCATACCTAAGCCATTGTTTTTACATATCATTGTCTATCAGTAGGAATCATAAGTGATCAAAAAAGATCAATAAAAACAATGGCAATTTATAATCTGCGTGTGAATTGCGTGTGAAAGAACCAATCAATATCGTTTGGCGTCTTGGGGTAACTATTCTGCTTGTGTGACTTATAAATACACACCAGATCAAAAACAC
The DNA here is from genome assembly GCA_964479275.1 of uncultured Caulobacterales bacterium. GTDB lineage: Bacteria > Pseudomonadota > Alphaproteobacteria > Caulobacterales > Parvularculaceae > CALLPQ01. The sequence continues at coordinate 56,117 of CAYZLR010000011.1, read as the reverse complement.
ATTCATCCCGCAGGGCACCTTAATCATTTTCAGGGGACATCCATGTCGATAGCTATCGTAGGATCATACAAAGGCGATGAATGCGTAGCCGTGATCTATTGCCTATCGAGAAACCTCCTTGCTCCTAGCTTGTATTTTAATTCAACGAATTGCAAAATTCAGGAAATTTTTGGCACTCGTCTCTTGTTAGATGGAAATTACCGCTTTCAGATAATCGTTCAGATGCCTTCAGTCGTTCTTGGGCGTGACGTAAAAGCTCACCGCCGCGAAGTGAAGGCGTATGATACACACTGATGGTGCCATCTTCTGCTCCCGTTACTAAACGTTCTCCGTCCGGAGAGAAAGCAATAGCAAAGACATCAGATTGAGAGTCAAAACTTTGCATGAGATTAGCGTTGTAAGAATTTAAAACATCTATAACCCTGCTTTTGTTCTCGCTTTTCGCTGCCCCAAATTGGCGTCTGTTTCCCGCTGCCGCTAAACGGTTTCCATCTTTAGAAAAATTAATTGCCCCTTGTAAATTATTATATCTAGCTATTGGGGTTTTATTTTTTGTATTTGCAATATCGTACAACCGTACAGAACCTTCTAAATCATTCGTAGCAAGAAGGTTTCTAGATGGGGAATAGCTCATGGAAGTGATCCAATCCCAGTCTGATGCTCCATTATGCGTGAGAGTTTTTTGCGGAGCTGTTAAAGATGAATTAGAGGTATCATAAATGCGGACAACCCTATCTTGCGATCCGACAGCTAATTGTCGGTTTTGTCCTAAATAAACCATAGCATTCACTGTCTTACTAACAGTATCAAGTTTCTTGGAATTTATTTTGTATTCTGATGAAATATCGAAAATCAAAATCGAGCCATCTCTGCAACCGGCCACCAATTGTTTTCCATCAGGGGCATAAAGGATTCGAATCACTTGAGATTTTGTCGGGAAAACATACTTAGGTACATTAATGCTAAAGTCAGATAGATCGTAGATTCGAATTACGCCACCATCATCTCTGAATTGAACTGTGCTGTCCTCCCCATCTGCGGTGCCTACGGCCAAGTGTTTTCTGGTTGATGAATAAGAAATAGAATTTACCCAAGATTCAGCATCGATAGTAAGCACTGTTTTTTTCTGTACAGTTCGGTCAAGGTCATAGATCTGAACTTTCCCATCGCGATAACCTGATGCCAGTAAATTCTTATTGCCCAGAAAAGACAATGAAGTAACGGATGACTCAATTATACTAATTATATCAGCTTTAGTAGGAGTGGCCCCGAATGTCTCTTGATATATAATACTAACGGGATCGGGTGCATCAATACGTTGTAATGAATTTGAGCCTGAGGCCGCAGACAAATCATAGATGCGAACAGTTTTATCTTCTAATACAACTGCAAGATTATCTTTACTCAAAGAAGAATATACAACATCTGATACCCGAGATGGCGTCTCGAAAGATTTAACAGGTGTTTTTTCGCTTCCTTCATTTTGATTATTAAGGTCATAGACTCGAATCATCTTTTCTCTAGAACCAGTCGCTAATTGTTTTTTTGTGTGAGAAAAATCTATTGACATAACCCAATCTCTGTCATCTCCTTTCAAGATTTGAGAAGGATCATTTGAATCTGCGGAAGGATCATAAATTCTAACATTACCATCTCTGGATCCTGTTGCTAAATGACCATCATGCGGGGAATATTTTATAGAGAAAACAGTAGAGCCAGTGTCAAAAGTTTTGATTGGCTCGGTAGACTGGGTAGACGTATCATAAATCCTCGCTTTTCCATTGCTTAATCCGATTGCGAGATGGGGGGCATTTGGAGAATAATCGAGAGCGAAAACGAATGAATCCGTTTTGATAGTATTAGTTGGGCTTGATCCAGGGGAATCTATCGTTTTAAAAATATTTATCGTTGACCCGTCGAAAATTCTTGTGGACTCATCGCTACGATTTGGAACTGCTGATGCGATGTGCATTCCATCTGGGGAGTAAGCTAGGGCATCTATAGATTCAAAGCCCTCTTCTCTCGAATTCGGTAGAAAACCAGTGATGGGGTTCGCCCTGGAAGGTTTTGATACATCAAAAATCAAAATCATTCCACGGCGGTTTCCGACAGCCAGGTGGGTTCCGTCGGGCGAATAAGCGATAGACTTAACCTGGTGCCTTGCATCAAAAATTTTCTTAGGACCCATACCGGCTTTAAGGGGAAGATCATATATTTTAACTGACCCATCATCTGTTCCAATGGCCAATTCTGATCTCTCGCGCGAGTATGCCAGAGTCTCCGATTCTGATTTCCCATGAATAAAACCAATTTCCGCATTTCCAACCACGGCTTGTAACAAGCGGCTTTCTGCTTCTTTTGCAGAGGCAGGAAATTCAGATTGGGTTAATGCCCGATTTTCAAACCCTGCAACAGCCATAATTTCTGATAGGGCATAGTTTTCTTGTTCATAGGCTTCCAGTGCCCATTGATGAACATATTTTTCAAGTCGTAACAGTTCTTTGGTGAGGAAGGGTTTTGGGTCAATCAGTTTGAAAATGATCCCTGCTTTTTCTTTACTCAACCTTGCCAGGCCAGCAACATGCTGGCCGAAATTGGGGGCATCATCATTAACCAGCTTATCATCACCGCTTGTATGCACACCCACAACATAATCGCCGGGAACAGCAAAAATTGGCGCTCCCGAACTTCCCGGTAATGTGTCACAAACATGGGCAATACGTCGTTTTCTAACCGCTCTTTTATCTGTTGTGCGGCAACTATAGTTGGTCAATCTAAGCGGATTGGCCTTGGGATGATGGAGGACATATAATCGCTGTTTTTCTGTTAGCTTGTCCGAGCCATCAGCAACAAAATTAAGGGGTTCTGGTCGGTCGATTTCAGCAATCTTGTTTAATGACTCTGGCACTATTTGCAGGAGTGCATAATCGACTGTATCATTGTCATCTCTGTTATATTCATGTTCGAGTGGTTTAGGTTCAACATCCAGTACAAAACTATCTTCTACACCGCCGCGACCATGATAGTTTATAACGAGTTTAATACTGAGAATTTTATGTCGATCTGTCCCCGGAGATTCATTGACACAATGCCCTGCGGTCATGATCTTATCGGTGTCAACAAAGAATGCTGTGCATGGTTTGTTTGGCCGTCTTAGTTTTTTCCCGTTTTCTCCTTCCCAAAAAATATCAAGTCTGCCAACGGATTTTCCATTCACCCGCCACGGAAACTCTTCAGAATAATTGATCAGAGGTTCAAAGGCGCGCCCTGCTGCTTTGTCAATGAGAACATCTGCAGCAAACCCTGACCCCTGAGGTGTATCAAAAATGGTTTTTCCAAATGACTCAGCAGGCAACTCTAACTCTGGTTCTGAAATGAAAAAGTCCAAAGCCGCCGTAATAAACGGGGTATCACGGAGTAAAATCGTTACTCGATCATCAGTTTTCAGCCAATCATGTGCGGTAATGGCCAGGAAACACATTGCTAAAACAATCAATGGAAGTTTCAGGCTTTTGATGAAGGTAAACATTTCCTACTCCCTACAATTCAAAATTTCGGGAGAGAGTGCGATATTGGGAATCGCTTACTCTCATCCGAATTTTGAAAGGGCTGCATCTCAATTAAGCGCTAATTGACTGGCGGGGTAAAGACTTCCCCGTCCATTGTGCTCAAATCGTTTATATCAGCATCCACATACTCAAAGCCCGTTGATCTGTCCGGATCAGTTGGATCGTTTATTACACGAAGCTTTTGCACGTCAATGCACATACGTAAGGGGCTCGAAAATTCTTGATCGATAGAATAAAATGCTGACGCGGAAGAGGCTAAAAGAGAGTTTGAGTCTTCTTTACCGTTTACGCATTCTTCTCCGCCATCCGCCGTTGGACGACACGTTTTGTAATTCCACCCCTTTACACCAATTTTGTTTTGAAAACTAACATTGCCACCAAATTCTCCGGCAACGCCAGAAGCCATTTTTAATGTTAATCCGCTCGCAAGGTAAGCTTTGCGAACAATGTAAAAGTCATCCGTATCAGAATATCTTTTTACGATTCCAAGCCCGACAGGACTGGTTAAAAATAGTTCTGCTTCTTGTATTTGTGGTTCATAAATTAATTCTTCTGAAGCACCTTTAACGATCATATCGACACTGTAAGTTTTTCCGGTGCCAAGCCCTGCGCTCCCCGATGCAAGTGGGCCCAGAGCAAGGTTTTCTGCAATGAATCCAGCGGAAAAATTTCTATTAACCTCATAATTCGTACTTGCAGCATCGAGATAATGAGGGGGTGTTGATGCGGGAAGGATTTCAATTGCTTTTGCGCCTTCTTTAGCACCGCGCGCGCGCCTGAAAATCAACCCGGGTTGAAAAGATCCTGTCGGCCTCAAAAAGCATTGATCCCAATCGGTCCCTTCACTTTTTACGGCGCCTGTTCCTGGGCCAATAGGTTCAGGGGTTATTTCTGGCGTTGCACATCCGCTTACCATGACGATTAGGCATGTCATGCTAATCGTTTTTAATAGTTCATTCTTCCTCATTGTGTTACCTTTCAAATTTTTATGATTTTTCAAAATATGGGGGAAGTTGCTTCCATGTTTATTCGTCTAGGGATAATTTCCAGTTTTTAAGCTCTTCAATAATCCACTGTTTGGTTGGACCTATTGCGAGAGAATATATGCCACCTGAGCCCGTGCCCACACCACAAATGTTTGTGCCATTTGAGAATGTTTGTGTAACAATTGCCCGTGATGTAATACCCGCGAGGAAATAGTTACCTGTATCCATCGCCTCATCAAATGCAGCTGTCCTTCCTTCGGGATGATCCTCATTACTCAAAATAAAAGCGGGGCCGCCGCTATCGCCTTTGCAAGTATCTGAAATATTTTCAAGGTTCGGGTTAGCGACCCGGCCAGCTACAATTTCTCTACCCTTTCTACAGCCATAGACCTCTGCATCCGGACGTTGAAGTCCGGGGTGAACGCCATCGCACTTTCCGGTAGCAATTGCTATTTCTCCAAAAAACTTACATCCGGGTACTGGTTCGTATTGATCACATATGCTGCCTGCACCGACTTCTGGTATCGGTTGCCCCTTGGCAACCGTGTCTCCAAATCCAACAACGCGCATCCACGTAGCATTTTTCAAGGCTCCCTCCGTAGCAAATTTAGCAATTGGAATATTATCAGGCGCTGGCGCTGCGAGATGCAGCAGAGCTAAGTCACTTGATACATCTCCATGACTAATAGCTATGCTCTTTATGCGGAAAACAGGCGGTGTCGATGCTATTCTGCCGTAGCTTATAGTATGGCCATTCGGTTTCGTCTCGTAACCTTTAAGATCGTTTCCTGCGTCTTTACGCTTTTTAAAACAATGCCGTGCCGTCAAAATAACTTCCCGATGAATTAAAACACCACTGCAGCGCGGCCGTTCTGCTCCAACTATGGCTGAGATAGAAACCGTTTCAAGGAAATCGGTGGTTCCAGCAATGCCGGACGGATTTGCCACTTCCGTAATATTGTTGCCCTGTAAGTTTTTTGTGTAACGCTCGTCAAAAGATAGTGATCGCTGTGCCCCATCAATATCACTTGCGGGAGTACCGGCATATTCGTTTATCTGTGCCTCCGGCTCCTCGTAAGACCCATCTGGAGTTACTGAATTGATTGATAGTTCTTCTTCTGTTCTGTCAAAACGTTCTTCTTGAATATTCAAGCCTACCCAGATTGCAGCAAAACCAATTGCGCAAATACAAACCCCGAAAAGAAACCGCCCCATTTTACGCCTACCCATCAATGACTTACTGTTTACTATTAATTAGCAAAATATATTAAAAGTAAAGGGCTGCAGAGCACTGCTTAACATGTAAATCGCGCTAAACTAGGTAGGTTTATGTAAAAATAATCCAGTTATCAGGGGAGGTTATGAGCCGTTCTAAAAATATTGCTCGCCTCATGCGCCGACATGGTATCGGCGGGCGAACTATGATTAGTCAGAGTATCCAGGGACTATCGTAGCTAAAACACTCGCGAATATCGTGCAAATAAGTCAGCAACATGGTTTTGTGGTAGAGTCCCCTTGTTTAAGCGCCAACCTTTTCTAGAATTTCAAGAATTGTAAACGCCTACTCCCTTAGCAGTCGATCCTTACACAGATTATAAATTATCAAGACATTGATTTCATTAAATTAATTTATCATCGACGATCATAGCTGATCAACGAAAAGCACTCAAAATCAGCCAAAATCACAATTTGCGTGCCGATTGCGTGCCTTCTTACAACCGAGACACTTGATGTCTTCGAATCAGCTAAACAACGGTCAGGAAAACTTAATGAAACCTCTCGGTATCAACAACAATCTAATCTCACCATCATCAAGGAAATGTTCTTTGAAATACCAGAGTTACACCATCCTGACTCTTAGAACCATATTACTAGGTAGTCATTTTTGAGTCATATCTGTTTCAGTGAAGAAAGCTCTGATTCTGTTCTTCTTTATCACGACGCATCGTATTTTCCGCCCAATGTTCATCGTAACGCGCCATTTCTTCCAGCATGTTTTTTGTTCTAGGGAACTCAGACCTTTTAATAGCCCATTCTCTCGCTAGGGTTGATTGTTTTCGATGACGGTCAATACCATCCCCCCAAAAAGCCCCACGCTGATTAAATCGTGTAGTTTGAATCGATGTTTCTAGTGATTCTGATTGTAAAGTCTCGATTATCTCAGCGATAGATGAGTGAGGCCAGACACCATCCTCATCTGGTGAGCCCGCCAATACATGCCCAAGGTAATTCATTGCAGAGCGCTCTCGGTTTGCAATTTTAGCTCTTTCGATAACATCGCCGATCCATTGTTTAAGAGAAGAAAAACCAATTATGTCATCAACAAAATACTTGCTGCCATACAAAGAGAAGAGCACGGAGCCTGCTAATTGGGCATTGTATAGCTCATCTTCTGATACTTCGACTGGATTTACTTTATGATCATCAGGCTTACATGCCAGTTGCAACATCTCGACAAATGCCTCTGCATCTGTAGTTACCAAATCATGAAGTATCAACGTTCTTTCGTGTTGATAGCATATTGCTGATACAAACGGCCATTCTAATTGGGCGACATCTTTGAGTATGATTTCTGTTCGTGTTCGCAGTTCATCTAACAATTGTACATAATTGCTGATACTAAGTCTGCGTGCATTTTCTGGATTACTTGAAATTTCTCGAATGACGGACTTTCCAAGCGCAAATAAAGTAGGCGTAGATATTTTAGAAAAATCAGAGAGGCTATTCGATATAAACTCTGTAGCTCGATGAGCTAATATCCATTTTGAAATACATTCCTCACGAAATTTTATGTCATCACGCCCACCCCACATTGAAGATTGTTCCCAGAATGATTTTTGAAGTGGCTGTGATAATGAGTTTATTCGCTTAACCAATTGAGGCGTTAAATCTGAATACGCAACTATGCTAATAACTTGCTCACCCGTAAGTTCATTCGCTTTACCTTTGTCAAAGACGTAGGCATACCAATTGTCATTATGTTTGTTAGCTATCGCCGTACACAGATTTGCAAAAATCTTTTGATGATGATCATCAGAAGAATTTACAGCCATAATGAGTTCAAAAAAGAAACTAATATTTTTAACTTGATTTAGCAAAATGTTGGTTACATGATGAGGCGATTTACATATGTTTAGTAAAAGCAAAATCCCATCATTGCCATTCTGATTTAATATTGTGGATATTTTTTCACTTCTTTGTTGTTCAACTAATTTTTGAGCTTCTGAAAAATCTTTATGTGCAAAAATTTCATGATCATAGTCGAATAAATACGCTGATTTCCATGGCTCTTGTGGCGCAAGCCTTTCTACTAAATTTTCAATTTCACGAACACGGTCCGGTGCAGCCGACCAATCCGCATCAGAATAATTTTTATGCCTGGCGACCTCGTATCGTAATTTATGCCAAATTTTATATCGTTCTTTATCGGAGCGTGACGAAAGAATATTCTCTATAGATTTGACTGCTTCTGCACAAAGCTCATCATTCATATTAAACATTTCAGGAATAATGGAGATTACACTTTGATCCGAATTCATGGAATGTTCGATTACCTTTTTACACGCATAATCGTAATTTTTCCAAGCATCACCGTGTGTTAACGGCTTACTACTATTTGAATAAAAAACAGGCTTGGCTTTAATTGTAACGCCACCCGTTCGTTGGTGAGCAATTCTTCGCAAAATTTGATACGCTACATCTGGGTGATTCGTCTCCATTTCTTCCAAAACAGAAAGCCTTTGCTCAACACTCGCATAAGTTTGAGGAGCGGTTGATAGAAACATATCACCCAAAGAATTTAGAGGGCGTGATCCAATGTTTGCGTCTGGATCAGGATCAAGCTCCGCCATGCGAGCGAGCGTGAATGCAACGGTGTCAAAATTTTCTGGTATCCATGCAATGCGTTCTAAAGCGAATATTACACCATGGAAATGGCCATGCAAACCAAGACCGAATTCACGTTTAACCGGTTTAAGCAGCTCTACCATAGGCGCACCATCGCCCTCGAGCATAGGCTCAAGGGCTTTGATAAAACCCATAGGAGATGCCTCCGCAAGGTATGGAAGCTGTTGATGATATGACGAGAGAAAAAAGGGATTGTCAGCTAGTGACGGCAAATCAGCAATCAACTCATCCACAAATGTCTTACAATTCCCGTTTTTAGATCGTACACCAAATTGATCACCTAATGCTGACAGAATGAGAATAGTTTGTGTTACCCCTTGCGAGAGTATATCACTATATCCTGATTTATCCGAAAGGTCGATTATGGCATCTGGATCAGGCTTGAGTGATTTTCTTTCATGAAAAACTTCATGTGCAATTTGTTTGAAAATTTCTAGTTCGTCACTTCCAATGCATGGCCACAAATGAGCGAAAGCATCGATTGGAGCTCTTAATGACCATGAATTTTCAAAATTACTTAAAAGAGGGTCGGCAGAGTATGCGCGACGCCTCAATTTCCTTGCCAGTTGAGAATATGCGATGCCGTTACTGTAGCGCTCAAGCGCTTCTCGATCTTTTGAATGATTATCCTTCCATGCACCAATCATCAAGGCAGCAGAAATCTCAGGGTTATCACCGCCAGCTTCGCTAGCCCAATCTGGTAATATGGGAGCTTCACCGTCATTGAAGCGGCGAAGTACTGAAAGTGATCTACCACACCTTACGGCAATATCATAAGCGCTAGAATGATCAAACCCGCCAGTAATAAGCGCTTGACTGAATTCACTTTCTGTTGGCCGACTAAGCTCAAATTTAGATGGTCTGCCAATGCCACCTAAGGCCTCTGTAACGACTACAGCATTATTATCTTTTAGCCGCGCTGCTTCATTAACTGCATCATCCATAAGGATAATATTAAGATTTTTGGCAAGCGCGAGCTGTTTAGCAGAATTTTGATCCTGTACCACAATTGTACGCGCTTTATTAAAGTTTAAAAACTCCGCATCAGCAGTTTCTAGTAGAGAAGCACAAACGAATGCAGCAGCTTCTCGTTGGGAATCAGCTTGTACAGATTCTGATATTCCTATTGTTAATCCTTCTTCTTGAAGTTTTTGAGCAACTTGACTTCTTCCGGCAAACAAAACAGTTCTGGGAATTGGTGGCTGAAACCCCTTACAATAGATATCTAAAAACTCATCGGCAAAGTCAGCTTCAAAATTTTGCGGTATAATTTCAAGAATTGTTTTGGCGATGCGTAAGGTGGCAGTTGGTTGAGAGCGCATCCAAGATGCGATATCTGAAACATCATATACTTTTACATCTTTAAAGAAGTTCTCTGATTTTTTTTGATTTTCCCACTGACTCTTATCAATATCCGCACCGTACCAATCTCGGCTAGTTACAATAACTAGAGTTGTTTCCGACGCAGTATGAGAATCGAGGCGGTTTTTAACGCGGTCGTATTCATAAGGAATTTTTTTATGTGGTGTTTCTTCTGTGCCAAACTCCCACTGGCTTATTCCCTGTGGTACGTATGGGTCAGCGCCTGAACACTCGAGTATTCCATCAAAGCCAGTTACACGACCTGATTGGAACTGCGGCATACGGATGCGAGTTGGAGGTTCAGGGAGAGAAGCAAGAATAAGCACTTCAAATATTGCCGGAAAACGTTCAGGAAAATCAATTAAACGTCCATGTTGCGACTTCAAATCACCTTCTGTAATTAAAGTAGGTAAAGGGTTCAACATTCAAAGCTCCACGCTTCAGAGTTCTATTTAAATATGCTCTATACCTAAGCAGATTCGACCAATAGTTACGAATAAAAGTTTTAAACACCCCACCCTATGAGCAGAGTGTTTATTTTTAAACCATTGGTGCAGACGAGATATTGTATCTGTTGCGCTTAATTGTTTTCGCGTTAGCATCGGCCTCCCAAAAGGAAAGAATCAATACCATTATCACACTAACAAATCAGTGATAAATGGTTCTGCAAATTCACGATGTTTATCTTTGTCATATCTGATTTACTGCTTAGATACATGCTCACAGCAGCCAGTCGGTTGATATCAACGGCATAATTCGTATCACCGGCATACAGCTCCAACTCATCCGCATTGTGACCATTGTGAACAAAGGCATTCAGTCTGATCAGTTTATCAACCAAATCATCAGTCAGAATTTCACCACTATATTCACTACCCCCACCGAGTATCGCTTCAAAGATGTGATGAAGTCGCTTGATATCCTCACCATTTGCACCACGGATCAGTGATCCGGTTGGGCTGATATCTTCACCGAAAAAGGTTTCCGTTGGATTGGCACGCCAGATTTTCAGGAGGGAGAGTTTTAGTCCCAATACCAATGGGTCTGTTTCTGGCGGGATAGGTAATTTCAAAATCCCGTCATCAGTCTCGACCTTGATGATTTGCTCTTCACTTTCGTTGGTCGCAACTTCCAAGCCGTCACCAACAATGACGATTTTTGGCTCACTGGAAACATTCTCTTGATCGCCATCCGTCACATTCTCCAAAACGTACAGCAAGCTCGGGCCAGAAATAGTTTGAGGATCAAGGCTAAATTCCTTGGCAATGGCGGCTCTGGTTTTTTCAGAAAGATCGTCGCTCTGCATGATTTCCGATAACACAAACCAATAAGGCGCAGGAGCGTTGGTAAGCGTATACTGATTGACCAGTTCAGCAATAACAGCCCGATCAGATTTATTTTTCACCACCTCAGGTGATAAAACTTGAGCGTACGCAGCCGCTTTTAGCTGGATAGTTTCAGGAATTTCCTGCTTATTGCCAAGAGCTGTAAAGATTTCCGAGGTTGGTTGCCCTGCATAGGCAATCATATAAGCCTGAAGCAATTCCTCGCGACGTAGATTTTCTGTCTTAATGGCCAGTTCTTCATAACTAGCACGCCATTGCTGTACCATTGGCCGCAAGATTTCTGGATCGACACTCGTTATATCGAACTCAGGCACAAATTGCTGTTTGGCGTCTTCGATAGTGGTCAGCATTTCTACCAACCATGCAGTGATGTTGGCTTGTGTCTTATCAAGGCCAAAATGATCATGTTCCATCACAAAATTCGTAACCACTGTTTTACGATCAACGTCTTCAGCATCAGCCATTTCATCAGGCGACGTGAGGATTTCATCAAGGTCGGTAGTGTCTACATTATTGGCTGGAATTTTCGGGGCAGCAGATTCCAAAGAAATAGAAAAATCGATGTGGCTCGTTTCCGGGCTATTCATAAGAAAAAGGATAAGAAAATAACGTTTTTAAATCCTGACAGAGACAAAGTAACGAGGAGGAAGCCGGCAAAATCGGTAACACCAGATTGGGTGTCTGCTACTACCGATTAAGCGCTTCGAGCGTTAGTGGTATAGGAAAATTCTGTCAGGCTCATTATCTGGTGAGATAAAAAATCGCGCAAGTAATTTTCTGTTTTTTCAAGCCAAACATACAAAATGCCGTGGTGGAGACGGGGGGAATCGAACCCCATCAGTTAACTGTCAAGGAAAACGACGCCACCATGGCGTAGCCGCCCCCGTCGCCACGGCGGTAAAATGTTATTGAAATATTTGACGTACACAAATTATTTTACTATAATTGAAGAGCTAACTGTCAAGGCACTACGGCGTATCCCATGCGCAACCGCGAACCCCATCATTTATGATGGGGTTTCTTTTTGACCAAAAGTAGATTCCAATTCAGCAAAGGCGGGTAGTGAGGTCGAATGTGCATTCATAAATGCCCCGATGCGTTCAACCCGATCCATATTCAGCTGCCCACTCTCATCGAGTAAGCCTAATCGTTGCCAACTCAGGTCTCCTCGGCCAGTATTGTCATTGGTTTTAGCATCACCGTCTATATGGGTGGCTTGCAGTCGCCACTCAAACGATTGTAACTCACTTTCACTGGGGAACTCAGTTGAGATCACTGTACCAAAGCCCATAAACGCGCCGTATAGCTGCTCGGCACGAGCAACCTGAGCTTCATCGAGTTTAATCTCAGTCATGCCTTGTGCGGCTAAGCCATCACCACCCAATACGTAGCGACTACTCCCTTGAAAATCTCGATTAGCCATTGCCTGGGTCACCATAGCGGCTTTCATCACTCGACCAAGATGCGCCGGACTATCTGTCGGGTTAAACGGCACTCGCAACTTACACCCACCTACCATGGAAGTGGCGATGAATTCTGTATTGCCAGTTGGATCAGGGTAGACCGTATAGCGCCCAACGGGGATGCCGTTATTGGTATCAAAAGTAACTGGCTTTCCATCAGCATTGATAAACTGACCACCATTTCTTTTTACATTTTCAAGCGTGGCCAGCATGCTGGTGGCATTACGGGCAATACCTAATTTTTGAGCCACTTTTGCTTTGGTGGTTTCCGACACTGTCGCATCTTCCATAAAACCGCTTTCTACCACGAAAGACTGCACCGCTTGCCGGTCGGTCACATCGACGCCCGCTTTTTCTACGCTATCAGCATATTCCGGCGATGCGCCCGCCATAGCTTGTAAGGCCGCAATATTTTCATTGACCAACTTGATCCGCTCAGCCACAGCGCTAGAAAAAGTGCCATCAAACTCAATATCATCACGCACATTGGCAACGATCAGGAATTTAGCTGTTAGGGCTTTGGGATCATTTAAGAGTTTGTGGAATACCTCAAAATAGGCTTCGGTGCCTTGGCCGTGTTTATCAGCAAACTCGTCTCGGATTGTTAGAAGGATAAGATCATCTTCATATCCTTTATCCACCTCTTTTTTGTCAGATTGATCAGCAGTTCTCTCTTGAATACGGTTGAGTATGAAATCGTCATCTTCTTGCGAGACTCTGTATTCCTGCTCAAACAACCGGCTATCTTCTTCATGGGCAATTAAAATGCTTACCGCTTCTCTCCAAACTTCTTCATCTTTTAGGTTAGGTGTAAAGTCAGGAAACCTATCGGCCAACTCAGTCACTTTGTTTGTTATGGCGGGATACTGAGACAGCAAATTTGCCGACAACGCTTCGCGTTCTACAATTGCTCTATCTAGCACCTTCTCGCCAGAAAATTCGTGTTCGCTAGCACTGGGTGCGTCATCAAAGGGCATTTTGAGAATAAATTATCTTATCAGTATACAGTATTATTAATGCATTATCAAGCTAAGAGATTTTCCTAGCCTTTTCGCTAACCATACGTTTCCATTCGGTTTCCATACGTCGAGCTTCAGCCATAGCGTCACCCCCATTCGCATATTTGCCGGTCTCATAAAGGTCACGACCGCAAGCAACAACATCAAACTTGCCGCGTTCATCAACATACTTGGCATGTTCTGGTAAGGCTTTCTTAGCCTCTTCAATGGCTTGTCTCTCACCGCTAGATTGTTCACTGATATGAGTTTTATCACTCTGATCTGAATTTCCTGATACGGAAGCGTCAGAGCACGCAATAGTCAATAGGACTACAATTAGTGTTAAGAGTTTCATCGCTTCCTCCTAGGTTTAAAAATGTCATGCTTGAGTGCATCGGCTTGTGCTTTCGCTAACGTCAGTCCGAGATAGCGAAGGGTGGCTTCCGTGGATTTATGGCCAAGCAGTTGGCCTATATTTTCCACGCTGACACCTTGCTCATAAAGCCATGTGGGCTTGGAGCGACGTAATGAGTGTGTCGAATATTGCTCGCCATCAAGACCGATACATTCAGCCCAATGCTTGACCAATTCACGATAATACGTGTCACAGATTGGAGCCGCATTGATGGCTTTACTGCGGGTAAAGAGGTAATGATCTGCTTTTTTGTGATTATGTGCTATCCAGCTTGCACAGGCTTGGCGCGTTTTTTCGGTCAAGACCGGTACTACATTGTATTTGGTTTTCTGTTGCCGCCACGGGAAACTTTCCCGGAAATATCCTGATGCGGTTTGTAAATCCCGTACTTTAAGCTTGAGAACATCGCTGCAGCGTAAGAAGCTATCTATGGCGACCATAAACAGGCAAAGGTCATGCAGACGGTTTTGTCTTTCCAGACATGCACTAATGGCAATGACTTCTTCTTGGGTAAAGGCAATGCGTTGGCCAACACTGCGCCCCTTATTCCAAGGCGTAACTTGGGAAGACATAAAAAATTGTTGAGAAAAGGTAGGAGTTTCGCTTCTTCCAAAAGCGAGACTAGAATTACCGCTTATTTAAAGGCTTTAAAGCGATTTCAGGGTCAATTTTGGTATGCGAATTATAGATCATTATGCCACAAAACAGCAGGAATATCAATGCGATATGGGTTTTGCTTTTGGAAAAAGCAAGTATAATCATGCTGTAACCGAAAATATGATGCCTACAGATATATCTGAATTCAGCAATCAGGTTGATGACCTATACCCTATAATTGAGGCTTATGTTTTGCACGTTATCGCCCATCGAAAACAGAATGGATTTGAGCATAACAGCTGCCAAGAGGCTGATATCAATTTTGCAGAGTTTTATTATCAAGATAAGCTTTTGAAGCAAGCTCAATAGCACCTGCAAACTTGTCATGGCCGTGTAAAATATGTGCAAAACTCACACGTCCAATCGGGACAGTAGCATACGTCACTTGCCCTCTGATTTTCCAGTTGCCTGTCTGTGATTTCTCGGTTTCATAAATGCTGATTTTTAATCCAATACAATATGAATTTGGGAGTGGCTTTGCTTCGTGTTTCAACAGATAAACAATTTCAATATGGTGATAGCATTGATACTCAAAAGATCAGGGTTGATAGCAATGCTGATCGAGATGGCACGACAATTGTCAGATATTTTGTAGAACATTACTCAGGACGTAAAACCGACCGTGCCGTAATTGAAGAATTACTCTCATTTTTGGATGAACACACTGGGGAAATAAAATATATATACATCGTAGAAATAAACCGATTCACCAGAGGTGGCGGCGAGATTTATCTATATTTAAAGCGCCAGCTACACAAACGAGGCGTGATTTTGCGTGACGTTATGGGCGTCATTCAAGAGTCAGTGAATACGCTGGAACATTTAGGCTTTGAGTATCCATGGTCAGTCGTCTCGCCAAGCCGTACCGCTGAGGTAATGCAAGCCGAATATGCTAATGTTGAAGTTGGGCAAATTTTGACACGCACTATTGGACAACAAATTAAATTAGCTAAGAGTGGCTATCAAGCGCGGAGCGCTGATTTTGGGTTCCAAAATATTAAAGTCACGACACCAGATGGTAAAAAACCGAAGATCATGGAGCCATTAGAACCCGAAGCTGAATGGGTGCGTACTGTTTTCAAATTACGGGCAGAGGGAACCATGACTGATGAAGCAATCTGCCACCACGTTAACAACATGGGATATAAAAGTCGTCGCATCAATAAACATTCCAAAGAAACGGGAAAGGTAATTGCGACATCTGGTGAAAAATTGTTGGAACCAAAGCAATTGCACCGGATTATTACCAGGCCAATTTACTGTGGTATCCGTGTTGGAAAGTGGACGCATGGAAAGCCCCTCAGAGCGCCTTTTAATGGTCTTGTTTCAATTGATATGTTTAACCGCGCTAATCGGGGTGCGATCATCATCACCGAACACCCAAATAAAGAATTGACAATAGAATATGCGGAATCACGCAAGAAACATTCACACAGCTATCTCCCTGAATTTCTGCCGAGGCACGTCGTTATGTGCCCTGAATGCAGCAACCCATTGTTTGCCTCTAAATCGAGAGGAAAAAGCGGTAAGTATTTCAGCTACTACCATTGTGACCGCTCACATAAACGCTTCAGTGTCTCACAACCAGAGTTCGAGATCACTGTTGGCTCTTACCTTGATAACCTACAATCCAAACCGGGGTTTCTTGGGATATTTAAAGAAACAGTTCGCGAAATTTGGATTTCAAAAAATAAGGAACGCGAAGGCCAGGCCGAACTGATAAAACAGCATGTTCAATCACTTCAATTAAAACAGGAAAATATATTGGATCGTATCCCTCTTTGCACATCCGCAATTGTCCAGTCTAAGCTTGAAACCGAAATTGAAAACCTTGATCGCGCCATCAAAGATGCAGAGTCGCAACTTCAAAAAACAGACCTCAAAGAACACCAAATTGAGGAATACTTTCGGATCGCCAAAAACCGTTTGGAACACCCCCGTGAGTATGCATTAAATGCCATCAGTAAAGGAGAAATCGAAAAAGTTTGGACTACAATTTTTACCTCTCCACCGACTTACAAAGATATTGAGTTTGGAACCCCGGATTTAACGCTTATCTATCGGCTTAATCGAGGTTTCAATGGAGACAAAGAACAGTTGGCTGGCCAACTGTCCGTGGCTTGGAACACTTTTACAGATGAAGTTATCGCGTTTTTGAAATAATTATCATTTTCTATCAGACCTATGCGCAGCATAATCTTCATACCCCAGTTCCGCAATTTCATATAATAAGCCAATGATTTCTTCCATATCCTCATCAGAGTAATTTTTGGATATCACTCCCATGATACGTCGCGCTTTAGCAATCGTCATTTTACGGTCATCATAACGTTCAAACATGACCATATAATCAGTAGGCATTCATAAACCCCAAGAGTACAAATTCATGTACGCTTAATTAAGCCGCTCACATTTTGATTAGGTAAAAAAATCAACTCATGAAAAAAGTGCCGCAACCTCATTATGTTACCTCACAGTGGCGTAAGGTTTTAGGTTTTACAATCCGTCTACGATATTCAACCTGATGGGTTGCAAATCGACACCTTTCTGACTGTGGCCATCAGCACGTCTTATCAAGGATTTACTCATGAAAATTCCTCCTTGACCGCGCCGTTTAAACTGACGGCCTGTAGTCGTGGTGTTCTTAATTTTTAACCCATAACAGGATGAACACTCAAATGACCGGATGCAAAACCAAGCTCCAAAATCACTTACAAGAAATCAGAGATAATAACCTTGGCACTATAAAGAGTTATGTTGCTCAAGAGGCTTTGGATCATGATGATCCTGATACCTTCTTTTCTGATCTGCTGAAACATGGTTGCGCTAGTGGTATGGTTAGCAGCTTGATATATTATCATGATACCAGTGCATTTTTTGAAAAATATTACCGAGAAATTGATCTCTTACGCTGCGAATATGAAGAAAATATCGGCGAACAACTGCAAATAAAAGGCGACCTCAAGAATTTTCTTGCCTGGTTTGCCTTCGAAGAAACAGCATACCACTTGGCGGATGAGTTAGGATTGGCGTTTTAACGTCAATCCTATTGTGCTCGCTATGAAAAGTCCTTCTTCTGGAGCTACTGTCTTCAGGGTCGAACCACGTAATCGAGCATATTCAGATATTCCTACGAGATTGAGACTACTCAAAATTTCCCCTCTAACTAAATTCAACCAGCAAAAAAATTCCTTAGTGTTTCTATAAAATGAAAGAACATGAATATGCTTATTTTTTTATCTCGTTTAATTTGATTTATTTTCAATTATACTTTCTGAATTATAAATTCCAGCATATCCCTCATCTCCGGCTGTAGCAATAAGATTCCTTTTAGGGTGCCAATCGATGTCGTTTATGGCCATCAGGATTAAACCGCGGGCTTGCATACTGAGAAAAAAATGTAAACCCAACCGTATCTTCAGCAACGCTACTACTATATGGCTCAAACAAAGCTATTTGCCCAAGCCTTGTCGTTGCGATTACTCCATTTTTTTATTCCAGTCAAAATTGAGGCCGCCGACAGCTGTTTGCGATATTTTAATCGTACTGATTGGGCTCTTGTCGTTTAATCTAAAAACCCTTACTATTGATTCAGCATATAACACAGCTACTCTTTTATTATCGGCAGACCATTTTAATTCCGTGATTTGCCGTCCAAAGAGTAAATTTGACTCAGCATCTCCGGGGTATTTTTTTTTGTAAACTAAAAAAAATTTATCGCCAGATAACTCCCAAATAAGCAATGAGCCATTATCGCTACCTACTGCCAATTTGGAACCATCGTTTGACCAAGAAATCGCACTGACAGAACAATTTGCACCAAGAGTAATAGCCTTCTTCTTACAACCTGGTTCGAATAATTTAACATTCAGTTTCCATTCCCGCCCAGTCTTGCTACTATCTTTCTCATAACCCTCCGCAGAAAGATTTGAAATTTCTTCCGGCACAACCCCATCATATGAATCATTCTCATTCAATAAGAATCTTTCAACTTCTTGTATCCTATCTTGATAAAAGTATTTTTCGTTTTGCACCTCATTTAATAGGGTAGTTTTCACGCTGAATAACAAATAACAAACACTTATTATTGAAAAAAGAGCAATGAGTACACGGAGAATTTTTGAATCATTAAATAGACGAGAAAACAAACCTCCAGTTGAAATAACAAATAAAAACCCTAAAATAACTAGCTTTGCAAAACCCATGAGTTTTCTCCGCGTGATATATTTTATCACCTATACTAATTTTATTTTCAAAAACCTCAACCTCATAGAACAACTGCTGCCTTCAAGAGCAAACCAGATCGTCGAGCGCATTAAAAAGCTAAATTTGATTTAATCGAAATCCCCACGGTCAAATCGAATAGAGAACTCTGCAATTTCATAAAGCCGATTAATGATATCCTCTAGTTGTTCAGCACTGTAACAATTAGCCTCTTTACCAAGAATATGCCGGGCGGTTTTTTCAGTAATTTTTCTGTCGGGCGACGAATAGATGCTCATGGTGGCGCGAGCTTAAAGATTGTGGTCTATGCGCCAAATATCAACTTCATTTAGATTTCATCAAACAAACTAGCCAATGTGTTTTCGCATTTTATCCAGCGTAACCTGAATTTTAAAAATACTCCTTTTCTTTAGGGATTAATCTTCGACGTTTTCTCCCGTGTTTATAGCGTTTTGTTAAATCACATTTAAGCTGTAAAATCATTTCTTGGTATTTTTTGGTTCTGTTCTCAACTTCAGGGCGCCGTTTGTCATTTAGTTCCATTTCTTCTAACAAGAATTTATTTGCAGTTGATGCTACGGACAATGCTAGTTGGCGTGAATGCAGACGATGTGGTTTTTGTTCAATTAAATCATCAAAAACACGGATAGCGCTCAATGCCATCAAGTCGATCATAAAAACAACATCCACAACTTGTTTTTTAATCTCTTCTACGTCATCAGGAAAATGAGATATGACAGACATTAATTCACGCAACTGATCTCTTGAGGCCATGTGAAAGCTATAAAAGTCTGTTGCATTATCAACAGCCGTAGTATTCAACCCTCCTAAATCGCGTGACCTTCGATAAAATATTTCAAAGTAATTTTCTTCACTAGGGGAAATTACTTCATATCGTTTAATAAGGTCATTTTGTGATCGGCGAGAGTATTTTTCGACATGCTTTGGGTCACTGAATCTTATGATCTCATCGATTGAGCTGTCAGCTGCTAATATTCGTATACGTGCTAATATTTCACTACTAAAAACATCTACTGTAGAAAATCGCATTTTCGCAAGTTGATAAATAGCTCCAAAAGCCGCTATGCTAGATGATATTATAGATGCTGAAATTGCTCCGATATTATTCGACTGATCTCTAAATGCAATTAGCGCTACGAATGTAGTTACCCCAAGAATAGCAACAAATACAATGAATAAGTCACGCGTATGTTTAGAATGTAACCCTCTCAAGAATTTATGCTCAACGTAGATATCTTCTAGCGGTATTTCAGGATATGGTACTACGTTTAATTCGGTATCACTGATAGTATTTTCTCTCGCAATTCCACTAAAAATCTTTCGTATTACGGCCAATTCTTCTCTCCCACTTTTTTTCAATCCTTGTTTGGATTGATAAATTTATAAGCCAAAAGCCGCCAAAGCAATAGTTACTGCAGCTGCTGTTGCAAACCCGAGCGCCACAGTCTTTATACTATCGTCTATAAATTCTTCGGTAGGCGTTTGATCAGAACGTACAGTTAAAAATTCTAAATTTTGCATAATTTATTGGTAAATATAAATAAACAATATGCAAAAAACTGAATCTGTCAAATAACTTTCTATATTTTGGGTCTTGAAGTTTGCTCTCTCATTTTACTTATTTCCTTCGACATTTTATTAAAAAGATGTGAATTTTCCATTCTTTCGATTGAGGCCTCCTCAATTCCACGAAGGAAATTTTCTGTAAATAGGTTATTTGGACTCCCCCCTATTTTTGGCAAGATATCCCAACAAAAAACCATTAATAATAAATTTAAGGCTAATAATGCATAATGT
Organism: uncultured Caulobacterales bacterium; assembly: GCA_964479275.1. GTDB lineage: Bacteria > Pseudomonadota > Alphaproteobacteria > Caulobacterales > Parvularculaceae > CALLPQ01. Next base: position 35,373 of record CAYZLR010000011.1, on the reverse strand, counting down.
ATTGGATGCGGTATAGAGCTTATGTTTGTGAATAATAAAATAATTAAAGTAGTAAGTACGATAATTTTTAACGACCTAAAAACCAAAGAAAGAAAAATAAACAATGTTTGAATTCTCCAAGAAGAAATTGTAACATACCTATCATAAATCCCTGACAAATCATCAAGCCACAATCCAATTGCAGTCCACTTTTTAGCCCTTTCTCCTCGCCCGGGATCGTAAATTTTGTCAGTACCAAGCTGTTCTATAGCCGCATGTGATTGATCTTGTATATTGTTGAATTGAGCAATAAATGTCTGGCCAAACTGCATGGCCACCGTTTTTATTTGTAAAATAAAAACATTTCGAATAAGGCGGTTAATTACTGCTATTGCTGACGGAAACAAAAGAGTTGGCAAAATTTCTAGTGTGCTATTATCTGCATCAATTTCGTATAAAAAAATAACATAATATAATATTGTCAAAAAACATAACAATAAGGAAAATGTCGTCAATCTCAAAAAAATTGAGGTGATTTTTATTCTTGTTCGAATGTTATTCGCTTGATCAAAAAATGGCGTTAAGTCTATATACAGTTTTCGAAAATCTTTTTCTATCTGCTTTGATAGAGGGGCAAAGTATTCTTGAAACTGACCGATTTTGGTATTAGAGATGTAAATTTCTGTTTCTTTATATAAGGCATCGATGTTTTCAGGCTTCACTGCCGGTATTTTTAACGAAACCTTTTTAATACTTTTCTTTTCTTCTGGTTTTTTGAAAAAATTAAAATAATTCATTTTTGTCCGCTTACACATTCCATATCACGGCATTATACATACAGGTATACACAGATCGATATTGGATTTAATGTAGCTAGTCCCCCCATGTTTTTGCACACTCAATGAACAAGATACCCTAAGCTTGCAAAACGTCAAGTTCAGATATCCAACTGGGAAGTAGGTGGACTGTAAATTCTTTAAAGATTTATTTTAAACGCTGAACCAGTCTTTTTATACGCATCAGTAATTGCTCTTGCCCATACTCTTCAGCCGTGCTCTTAGCTTTTTCAGCATATTCTATGGCTTTAGAAGTATTCCCCATTTTGGCAACGATTTCAGCGACAACGTACATATCTTCATTGACTGAGGTGCGTTGATGTGAGGCGGTATGCACGCGCAGGGCATATTTGATTGTTTTTAGAGCAGATCGTAATTTATTTTGGGCGTAAAAGGTGCCGGATAAAGCGCGGATGGCTCCACCAGCGCTCGTCATGTGGTCATGCTGCCAAGCATGTCGGATAGCTGCTTTGGCATAGTGTTGGGCATTGTCGATATCATCAGCTTGTAGGTAAGCAGCGGCGATACTCCCCATTGATTTCGTAGCCATCAGAACTTGGTTGTACTTTTCATGGAGAGCCAACGCTTCCTGATAGTGATCGATAGCTTCCTGACCATTTCCTTGCATGATCGCAATACGACCTAATAAATGTAGCGTAGTGGCTAGCGCATGCCATTGCAGATTATCTCGTTCTATCTTTTCCGCCGCTTGAGCAAGTGTTTTGGCTTGTTCAAAATCGCCGCGTTCCATACCAACGTTGGCCATATTGCCAAATGAAATGGCCATGCCAACGCTATCAGAGGCGCTGACACTTCGTTCCAAGGACGTTTCATATGCGCCCCACGCACTATCCAGATTACCTAGTTGGAAGAGCAAATTGCCATAACCATTCAGGGTCGCGGCTTGATCACCTGGTGGGGCTGGATATTGCTGTTCGAGGTCAACGGCTTGAGCATAAGCATCAAGCGCTTCTTCGGTACGATCCGGTAACTGACGGAATACGCGCCCTAACGTGGCGTAGATTGTCGCTTTTGAGGCAATGCGATCTGCTACCGCTGGTGTGTCCAGAGCTTCCTTCAAAACCGTCTCAGCGTCTTCGAGGCGGGAGAGATCAATCAAACAGCAGGCACGTTTGATAATCAGTTTGATGGTGGCCACGTCATAGCGCTCCCCACCGATCACATTGGCTTTGTGGGCGAGTGCCTTTTGTGACGCTTCCACCCAGGATAATAAATCATCGACTGGGTAAATCTGTTCTATATCGTCATTACTGATGAGCGTGACCAGATTTTCCAAATCTTCGAACTCATCACTGGCCAATGCTAACTCGAAAGCCGATCTGATATTCTCGATTTCGAAGGAGATTGTGCCTAATTTTTTTATACGTTCAAGGCCATTTGTTTTGGAAAGAAGCTCAGCAAAGTGACCAATAAAGCGTTGTTGGTATGGTTTCTTTTCTATTTCTGTAAGCTGATCAAATAAACGAAGAGCGACCGCTCTCAGTAAATCATGCAGATAAAACCGAGATGGAATATCTACCTGACTTGGTTGATGATTCACCAAATGCCGCCGGGTACAATCGGCTAGAACTGTCTCGATATCCGCGTTCGGAGCAATTGCTTGTGCTGCGGCTTCAGTAAAACCACCTACAAAGAGGCCAAATAACGCCCAGACCTCCCGAATGACTGGTTCCAGTTGGTCAACACTCACTTTCAGGCGTGCCATAACCGCCGCTTCCCAGTCATCTGATAAAGCTATTTCTTTGCGGGCAGTGGCCAAGCGTTGCAGGAATTTGTCTATCTCGATACTCGGCGTGATGGCGATAGTCGATGCTGCGACTTCGATGGCCAAGGGTAATTGATCACAGAGCGTAGCCAATTCAGCAGCGTTATCGCTATCCAGCGTGTAACCGTTTTCCATACAAACACTGATCGCCAGATCACGACCACTCTGCTCAGAAAGGGGATCGAGCACCAAGTTTAGATCAGCTCCGCTAAGCACTCGGCGACTGGTGGCGATCCATTGGCAACTACCGAGAGGTGCCAGGGCTTTTAGTTGATCTTGGGTGCCGATATTATCAAGTATGAGTAATTCCGCGACAGCCCGGCTTTGTTCTTTCCACAGAGCAACCATGTCGGTTAGGTCATCGGGGAGTTTTCCTTCATAAGCCCCATATCGGCGGATTAACCTTGTCAGCGCCGCACGGGTTTGGGCTTTAGGATCGCTGACATCCTCAAATCCCCGCACATTCAGGTAAAAGCATGGCGGGCGCGAACTATCGTTCAATTCTGTCAGAACCGAGACCACCAGTGCGGTTTTTCCGACACCGCCCATACCATGCACCAGCAGGCTATTGGGCGTTTGCTCGGTGATAAACCGCTCTAACGTTGCTTTGGCGTCCTCTTGCCCGACAAAGTGCGCTGGCGCTGAGGGAAGAAATTCACCCGCAACTTCATGCCACTGATCCAAGGCTGGCGTATCGCCGCGCTGGCATCGTTCAATTTCCTCGTTGGAGATATCCAACACTTTCGCGATGGCCGCGATTTGTTTCGTGCCGGGTGCATGAATACCGCGCTCGTATTCAGAAATCCGTGACCGCTTATCGATATCACCAAATGCCTTATCGGCCAGATCGCTCTGGGATAACTTTTGCTCACCGCGCTTGCGTTTAATCAGCAAGCCGAGGCGTTTGGCAAAACTATCGGTCTCGATTCCGTTCATAATCGTACATTGTCGTTCCGACAGCAATGCGCTGTCCAGGTTAGCGTCAGGCATGATCACCAAAGCGATTGGTTGATCACCGATGATTTAACCACACGGAGCGCCAACATGCACCAACAGTCCAATCCAAATGATAAGAAAACTGTCGAGGTCGTACAGACTTTGACGGCTGATAAAATCTACCGAGACCAATTTCGCAGTGATGCGATCCACAATTATCGCCAGCAAAGAGCCGATGGCACTTATGCCACCAGCCCGGAACAATGTGCGATTGAGCGCAACATTCAGGATGCTTGCCGCACCAGTTTGCACGCGACCCAGGCTAAATATGAACAGCAGGTAGCCGCAAAGCGGGTAGAGCAAGCAGAACTCGATATGGGGCTTAATGCTATCGATAAAGCGCTCAATCAGTTTCGCCGTGAAGCCCAAACCCTCTTTGCTCAGAAAAGAAATGAAAGCCAAGATATCGTTTCTGACCTTGCCAAGATCGAAAACGATATTCGAGTTAAAGACACCACTGACAATATTGGACGAGAACCTATTCCCAGTACGTTAGACGAAGTGGCTAAGCTCGCTTTGCCAGTAGCAGCCCTTGAGGCACTGGTTGGCGTAGGCGGCTTTATGAGTGGGGGTATGTCCACCATTGATGCCATCATTGGCTCATGTACGGTGGCAGCGGTCAATGTCGGTTTAGCTGGTTATATCGGCGGCGGAATTTTGTTCCCTCTGTGCTTTGCCCATAATTCCGGCAAACTGAAATGGCTGGCGACATCGGCTCTGAGCAGTATCGCCGCGTTGACGCTGGTGGTAAATCTAAAAGCCTGGCAGGTACGCGCCGCCCTTGGCATTGATGCCTCTTCACCGACGCTGGAAACCGATAGCTTAGTAGCGCATATGATCGGTGGATCGCTTTGCCTGATTGGCCTGGGTATGGCCGGGTTCTGGGCGCATAAATTTGCTACCGCTCGCGATCTCAATATTGCTTATGGCGCATTGGGGAGCGCAAGAGCCGAACTCAAAGCACAGTTACTCGAACCAGCCAATGAGTGTCGCCAGAGTTTAAATCGCTTTGCCGAAACCGCCAGCACCGACATTCAGGCAATCAACCAGAAAGCCCAAAGCACCGTCAATGCTTCCGAACAACACCATTTGCAAGCTGAACAAATTAGCCAAACTTTTGAACAAGCTCAGGATGGTCTGATCGCTGAGTACGAACGCGTGGTAGATCAAGCCCGTACTGATGGCCACCTGATTTTAGAACAGTATACACCGCAATTTTTTGGCACCTCGCCAGATTTTTCTCAGATGCGCCGACCAACATTGTCCATCGAGGCACTAAAAGCTCGGCTTGACCGTCACCAAACAGAACTCAAGCAGTTGCAAGTTGCCGCGTTAGAAGCGGAAAGCCAGATCGAGACCGAACGCCAAGTGTTCGAGGATCGGATCAACCAAGAGTTTGGGAGCTGAACCATGACCTATCAATCCAAATCGTCCCGCTTTGCCAAAAAACACATTTCACGGCGATCACTCTGGATCGGCACCGTTGCGGTCGGTCTGGCCTATGGTGGCTTGCTACTGGGTAGTGCAGTGTTACCGCAAACTAGTAGCAACCAAAAATCAGCTACCGAGCAGCATGTCACCATCCTGTTTGATACGTCGGATCATTACAGCTTTGGCCAAAACGAATGGCTCAACCAGTATTTGCTGGAAGACTTACCTCGTACCATTTCAACCAATGACCGGCTCGACCTGTTTGCTTTCACACAAGAAGAAAACACTACAGTCACGCGGGTTTTCTCTGGCGTGTCACCCAAACGGGCAACGGACGTAAACAGAGCCATACACAGTCCCAAACGCCAACAACAAATCTGGCACAAGACCTTTTGGGTACCTTTTTGCAATGTCCTGGCAGAAACCCGGCAATCACCGCCGCTGGAACGCTCACCGCTCAGAGAGGCGCTATTTGAGGTGGCTCGCACCATGCAGTCTTCCAAAGCCAAAGAAAAGCATTTGTGGATCATCTCTGATGGCTTGCAACATTCCGGTAGTGATTTTAGCGCTTACAATGGCTCTATCTATGAGCCGGATAATCCTTATCAAGATCGCTACCCTATAGATTTAAGTGGCGTTAGAGTTCGTATTTTATATCTGTGGCGTCCGCAGTTCTCTCACCTGCAAACCGATCAACATCAACGCTGGCTGACTGAATGGTTCACAGACGCACAAGCGAGTGATGTAACAATCGAGAGGGGGTAGCATGGAGAACCTTTGGTGAAATATGGGAAATAGCAAGTTTGGGATTTTTCGGTAAGGCTTCGGTTTGGGAACCAACCGCTCTTACTTTAAAATCCCACTTGTGAGGGGTGCCCCCTTCAATCCCCATGGCCACCAATAGTTTCCACACCCATAACATATGGCCGACATCAAATATCAAACCCTCTATCAGCGGGCTTATCGTCAACGCAAAAGACAAATCACTATAACGCTTGATCTGGCTTCCTATGAAATTTGGAAAACCCTAGCGACAGAACATGAGCGCTCTATTCCCGCGCAAATTTTTGCCACCGCTGAAAGCTATCGCACCGCGACCAAGCTGCCATCTAAGCAGGATGAAAACCGTTTGTTAGAGCTGATCCGCGTCATGCGCGGGATCGCTAACAACCTCAATCAACTGGCGCATCACAGCAATCGTTTTCGCCGCCTGATACAAGAACGCCAAACCCGCTCTTGCTTGCAGGCGCTGGAAAAAACTGCCCATACCTTTGTGCACAAACAGCCTCTTAACAAAAGTCAGAACGATGGTGGTCATTAAAAGCATGGCACGAAAACAGCCCACCTTTGCACAACTTCTCAGCTACTTTGAGCATGAGAGCCGCGATGGTGATGAGCGGTTAACCCATAACCTGATTGCCGATCCTCGAGACACGCCAGGTTTAATCGCAGAACTCGAAGCCAATGCTGCGTTCCTGCCCGAACGTACCAACGGTAATTACCTCTATCACGAGATTATCTCACTGCCCGCTGGTCTGGCGGTGTCTGACGAACATCAAACTAAAGCGTTACTGGCGATCACCCGCGAATATATCAAACGCCGCGCTCCCAATCAGTTAGTAGTTGGCAAATTACACCGGGAAACGAACCACTTTCATATGCACCTGGCGATATCGGCCAATGAGGTGCACAGCTCCAAACGCCACTGGATACGTAAAACTGACCTAGCCCGCATCCAGATGGAGGTAGAGCGTTACGCCAACCAGCATTTTCCTGAGTTGGGTTTGCATGATCACTATCAGCGTTCTTTTCGGGAGGATGAAAGGCGCGAACAAACCAAGATCAGTACCCGGGAAAACGCACTAAAACGGCGTACCGGGATACCATCGCAAAAAGAGCAAGATCATTCGTTGATCAAATCAATTTTTACCAATGCCCGATCAGAGGAAGCATTGCAGCAATCCCTCCTACAAGCCAGGTTCAGTCTGTACAAACGCGGTCTCTATGAAGGGGTGATCAACCAAGCCACTGGCCGTCGTTACCGACTTAAAACACTGGGCTTGGAAAAAACGCTGCTTAATGCACGCCACCGCATCAAGGTTTTTGCCGAACGACAGCAACAGTTGGAGACGTGGCAAGCGTTACCTCGTAATCATGAACGAGGCCGCGATGAATAAGTTTAACAAACGATGGTTCTGGGCGCTGGTCATTATTGCGGTGTTACCGACAGTGATGAAATACATCTACCGTCAATATGCCAGTCTCGGCAGCTTCAACAGTCCTGCAATCGGTATAATACTGGGTATCATAGCGCTTGGTCTGCTGATCTGGCTTTCCCAAAGCCAAGGCATATTACGATGGCTACGCTGGCCATTTATTTGGCTAAAACAATGTATCGGTTGGTTGCTCTTTGGTTACAGATTGCCGGGTGCCCGCTGGGCGAACTGGTGGGAAAACTGGCGCTTCTTTGGGCGGGGAAACAAAGGCTGGCTTGTTAACGGTCAGCACCGTCGGTTGAACCTAAAAACCAGCTTTCAATCCTGCCTGACCATTGCTTCAACTGGGGCAGGAAAAAGTACGGTGTTTGTAATGCCGAACATCTTTACCCTTGGTCGACAAAATTGCTCGATGTTTATCACCGATCCATCCGGGGAAATATACGATCAGACCAGCGGTTATCTGCATAGCAAAGGCTTTGATATCAAAGTTCTGAACCTGATGGATTTACAAGCAAGCCATCAATACAACCCCTTGGCCGCAGCTACGTCTTTTACCGAAATTTCTCAACTCGCACACCTGCTGATTAAATCCAGCCCAGCCACTTCCAATCAGGGCGACAATGTATTTTGGGAGCAGGGCGGAGAAACAATTCTACGCTGTGTTATTCAAGCCCTTAAAAACAATCCTGATGATAAACCCGTCACCTTGGGAAGAGTGTTTGCTATCCTCAGTCAGTTTGATCATTACCGTAGTGACGGAAAACCCAGCCAGTTTGATCAATTCATGTTGGAATGCACCTTAAACGATCCATCCACCTGGAACGCGTATAAGGCTTGGCTCAATGCTCCGGAGAAAATTGTCTCTTCTTTTATCAGTACCGCCACCACAGCTCTAAATTCTCTTGGTGATCCAGACTTAGCTCGATTACTGTCCAAGCAAGACATAAACTTCCAGCAATTACGCACCCGGAAAACCGCCATCTATCTGATGGTACGCCAACAGGATATGTCTACCTTTAGTTTCGTACTGAGTTGTTTCTACACGCAGTTATTTAACGCTCTACTGCACGATCTAAATGCTTCGCATTTACCGGTCATGGGACTCTTGGATGAGTTTGGGCAGTGTTACGTCCCTGACTTTGATAAGATCGTAACCGTTGGGCGTAAATACAAACTGGGTGTTTGGGTGTTCCTGCAATCAATTAAACAACTGGAAGCCCGTTACTCCCAGGCACAAGCCAAGACCATTTTAGACGGCCTGCGTACCGAAATTTATCTATCAGGAATGGAATTAGAAGTTGCCGAACGTTTGACCCGCCGATTAGGGCGGAAACGTCCCAGCAATCAGGGCGGTTTGCGCCAGCTCGATGCTAATTTACTCAACCCTGATGAGCTGATCACGATGAAAGATAATGAGGCATTACTACTCTACGGCAATAAACGTCCATTTAAGTTTCGTATACTGCCTTTCTATAAGCATTGGCTATTTTCTCAACACGCAAAACGGCCACCAATACCTTTACCCAGTATTTCATTAAGGGGAGAGCATGATGATGGCTGAAATTATTCTTGAAGGCTCACAAGCCACACCGAACGATTTAGCTTTTGGTTTAGCAATCGCTTGGCGTGACTACCTTCTAGCACAACGCCATTTGCAAAAAACTCAACTACAACAACCTGAAATAAATGGCAGCCATCAACTCAATTTAAGTAGAGACGATAAGTGGCAAAAACTGCTGGGAAGTGAAAAAGAAGTTCAAGAGGCTCTCGCGATACAGCAAAATTCACTGAAAGCTAAAATACAAACCTACCAGCAATTGACCCCTCTTGAGCAAAAACAAATACCACCTGAATGGCAGTGCGAATGCGGCAAAATTATTCGCACCTGGGATCGGGAACAATCCTTAGCGGCTCTGCGTCAAACACCTGATCAGGCCAAAGATAAGGAGCGGAGCAGATGATTGATCACGAAACTTATCGTGTCCGTTTGGAAGATTTGGCAAAAGATTTAAATATTAGTCTCTATAAGCGATTCACAAGCGCGCAAGCTGCTGCTATACTCGATTTATCCATACCAACTTTGAACCGAATACGGGCACGCGGTGAGATAGCTTTTTTACGGCTAGGCGACCGCCAAGTCCGCTATTTCGGATTCCAACTATTGGCTTATCTGTTGCAGTCAATCGAGGAGACCACATGCCCCGCTATAACAACTCAGACCGCTACCAAGTCGGAGAATACTGGCTTAGTTTGCAATCGCGTAGCGTCAGTTGGTGCCGCACGTGGTACGATCACCGCACACGACAGACAAAACGGGTTAGCCTTGGCACAGCGAATTTTGAAGAAGCCAAGCAAGTCCTAAATGACTGGTTCATCCTTCAGCACCAGCAACAGCATCAAGACCCGCAAGACACATTACTAGCTGATCTATTTGCACGCTATTACGAGCATTACGGACAAAACCTTAAATCTGTGCACTTGGTTCGTCTATCATTAGAATATTGGTTAGAATTTTACGGCGGTAAAACGGTGCAAGAAGCTGCCAATGTGACGGAGCAAGAACGGTTTCATAATTGGCTGATCTTTAACAAGGCGCTAAAGCCGAATTCTGCCGCACGAATCATTGCCTATGGAAAGGCGGCGATTAGCTGGTCGTGGAAGCGGGGAGAAATTCACCATATGCCGTATTTCTTGCCGGTAAAAAACATCGGCGTTATTCCTCCGCGCGGACGTCCACTCGAAGTACGTGAGGTGGCTCTCATGATTAAGCAGGCAAAAGCCACACACCTTAAAGATTTTATCATTTTGATGCTTGCTACAGCAGCGCGCCCAGATGCGGTATTGGATTTGACTTATGATCGCTGTGATTTTGAGAACCAGCTTATTACGCTGAATGCCCTTGATCGCGTCCAGACCAAAAAACACCGCCCAACAGTAAAGCTGCCTGACACACTCAAACCCTACCTTAAAACATTACAAAGTGAGGCTGGCAGCAATCATGTGATCAATTTTCAGGGACGCCCAATTAAACGGATTAAAACAGCATGGAAAGCAACCCGTGCCAAAGCGGGGTTAGATGATCAGGTTAACCCCTATAGCCTGCGCCACACTATGGCGCGTCATATGCGACGCTCGGGGGTGCCAGCTTGGGAGGTTTCTGCGCAGTTAGGACATAAGACGCGCGAAGCCAGCACGACAGAAATCTATGCTCCCTTTGACCCAACTTACTTATCCCAGGCTAAAACTGCGATTGATGACTACATTTGCCAAGTTGCGTGTGAATTGCGTGTGAAAGAAATTGCAGAGCTAATCGGCTGATTTGAAAAACTGTTTATTTTCAATTATTTACTGGCGCACCGGGGAAGATTCGAACTCCCGACCCCTTGATTCGTAGTCAAGTACTCTATCCAGCTGAGCTACCGGTGCGCAAGAACGTGCGTTAAACCGCAAATAGCGTTTTGATGCAAGTCTAATCTCATATCTATTGTTAATTTTGTGCCTCGTACACACCTCGGGCGATAGCGCGTGCAACACAGTCCGCTGCCAGGTTCCCCAGAAGGGTAAGAGTTAAGGAGTCGCTAGGAGGATGGCCGGGCTCTGCGGGCGGCGCAAGAACAAAGATGACATCCCCATCGGTAGGGGCGTGAACGGGGCGGATGGCCCTGGCCAACCCATCTTGTGCCATAATGGCGATACGCTTTGCCTCAGATTGGTTCACGGCATGGTTCAGGGCGACAACGCCTATCGTTGTATTTTCTCGCACAGCCGGCGGATCTTTGAGAAGGTGAAGCGGGCCAAACTTACTGTCATCAGGGAAGCCAGCGGCTCCTTCACAAACCGATTGTGGCTTAATGTTCCCGAACTCCCCCTCGATCTCAAAACACCAAGACCAGAAAGTTGATGAATTTGGCATACGCACCGAGCCAAAGCTATTTACCGCCATTAAGGCGCCGACAATCATATCCCCTTCCACAATAGAGGCAGAGCCAAGACCGCCGCGCTCTTGCCCGGCCATTGCGCCAAAGCCTGCGCCAGCTTGCCCAAGATCAATCTGGCTTTCAAACTGGACCTGTTTCAGAGCCGTGGTACCCAGCGTGTGGTAAGGCGGACTGGTCCCCCAATTTTTATCTCCGCCATTGGCCAGGTCATATAAAATGGCGCATGGCACGATCGGAGAAGGTGGTACGCCGGGACGCTTCATAAGCCCGAACCCTTCTCCATCTGCGCCAAGCTGTGTGGCGACGGCATCCGCCGCACCAAGCCCATAAGATGAGCCCCCTGAAAGCACCAATGCATTTACAGTTTGCACCAGGGTTGCCGGGTCCAGAAGGTCAGTTTCTCGTGTGCCAGGGCCGCCGCCGCGCACATCGCCCGCGCAGACAAACGGATATGCAGGTTTGATGACGCTGACCCCAGTCTTGATGCTCTCTTCATGGGCATTGCCAACGCCAATACCTGGAACATCGGTGATATTATTGAAACGCCCGGTCTTCGCGCGAATTACATTTAAATTTTCACTGCTGGATGACGTTTTCTTATGACGAGATGTTTTTGACATGATAGATATATGACGTGAAATGAAACGGGCTGCAACCAATGTTCATTGCCCCTGGGTTTTGCACTGGATCCGATCGATTAGCCAAATCAGAACCCGCTGAAACTGCGAATTTAACATTAATTGAATGAAAGCGCGCCAAGATGAAAAAACATTTTCCCGTTAAGTTTTCTCTATGCCCTGTCAAGAATATACTCGGCATTTTGAGTGTCTCTTTTTTGATTGCGGGTTGCGGTCAAGGCGATGGCTCCCAGCAAAATCATGATTCCTCACAAGAAAGGAGCGATGTATTAGCGCAAACTGGTGATGCAAATCATGCCGAGGCTGCGGAAAAGCGGTTTTTTATCTCTGCGGCTAATCCGTATGCGGCTGAAGCAGGGGCAAATATATTGCGCAAAGGAGGCAGCGCTGTGGATGCTGCCATTGCCACACAAGCTGTGTTGAGCCTTGTTGAACCACAATCATCTGGCTTGGGGGGCGGTGCGTTTATGCTGCATTTTGATCCCGCTAAAGGTGTTTTCGAAACTTATGATGGCCGAGAGATGGCACCAGCGAGCGCCCGCGCGGACCGATTTTTAAAAGCAGATGGCGAACCCATGAGTTTTCGTGAGGCCGTCTCGGGAGGGCTTTCAGTTGGTGTGCCGGGTGTCGTGCGCATGCTTGGCCTTGCCCATAAAGAGCATGGCGTTTTGCCATGGGCTGAAACTCTAACAGAGGCGAGAGAATTATCCGAAAATGGTTTTGAGGTGTCAGCTCGTTTGAATGGATTGCTGTCGCGATTTACCTTTTTAAAACAATCTCCCAAAGCGGCAGCTTACTTTTACGACGCGCAAGGTAATGCGCGGCCTGTCGGGTATGTTTTGAAAAATCCAGAATATGCGCAGACCTTAACCCTGCTCAGCGATAAAGGCGCCGATGCTTTTTATGAGGGGCGATTGGCGCAGGAGATTGTTGATGCGGTAAATACAGCTCCAAATCCAGGCGGGATGACATTAGAAGATTTAAAAAATTATCGCACAATCAAAAGAAGTCCTGTATGCGGAGAATATCGCAATTATGAAATCTGTTCGATGGCGCCCCCCAGCTCGGGCGGTGTTACGACATTGCAAATTTTGATGCAGTTAGAGCGTTTTGATATGAAGAATGCGGGTGCAGGCTCTGTTGAAGGGTTGCATCTTTTGCTTGAGTCGGGACGTTTGGCCTTTGCGGATCGAGGAAAATATCTGGCTGATCAAGATCAGGCAGCCGCAGCAGGTGGCTTATCGCAAGAAGAGTTGATTGCAGGATTGTTGAATCCAGCCTATATCGCGGCGCGCTCGCAATTAATAAACCCCTTGGTTGCAGCTGAAGACGTGCAAGCGGGAGATCCGTCCGAATATATCGTCGATGCAAAAGCTGGACAATGGAATGGTTATGCGCCGGGTCAGTCACCCGAACCGCCCTCCACAAGTCATTTTACGATCATTGATGGCGAAGGCCGTGTTGTTTCAATGACGACAACAGTAGAATCTGTTTTTGGCAGCAATCAAATGGCAGGCGGCATGATTTTAAATAATCAACTTACAGATTTTTCTTTTATTCCCGAGCGAGACGGTGTGCCTGTTGCGAATGCCGTTGCTCCGGGTAAGCGGCCTCGTTCATCCATGTCCCCGGTGATTGTTTTCGATGAAAGCGGCGCACTTTGGGCGGCTTTAGGCTCACCCGGCGGTCCGGCAATTATTGGTTATGTCGTAAAAACATTAATTGCCATGATCGATTGGGAAATGGATATGCAAGCAGCAATGGATTTCCCTCATGCCGTAACGCCGCGCCGGAGTATTTTTCTCGAGGACAAAAAATTCGAACCAGAAATTATTGCAGGATTGAAGGCGAAAGGTCATAATATTAGAGAGCGCTCACTTACCAGTGGCCTGCATGGGTTTAAGGTAAATCCTGATGGTTCTATTGATGGCGGCGCTGACAAACGCCGAGAAGGAATTTGGGTTATGGGCGTAGTTGGCAAAGAAAAATAGAGCACACTTCGAATGGTTTGCTGGTGTAGCCATTTCTAACTTTTGGGTTACCTGAACCATGGCGCCTGAACAGCTCTTTCCTGTTTCGAGCATTTCCAGATCAAGTGACTACCGGCTGAGAGTCCGGAAAATTTAAATGCTCTCGCAAGTCTATGAGGAAAGCGATGCTCTAGCGTGCCTCGCGCATCACAATCACGCCACCTTATGTCGACTACGCTTTTACCTATAGCCAAATGCGGTATTATTATACCGCACAAACAGTCATCTGTTTTTATTATGATAAATCAAATTGTCTTGACGCTAGTCGTCATCTCTTGTATTCCCTGCCTTCGAAATTGCGCTGGCAGGAACCAAGGGTTTTATAGTCCCCTTCCCACCGCCGCACCCGATAAAATGGAAATAAAAGCATGAAAACCTATTCAGCCAAACCCACTGAGGTTGAGAAGAAATGGCTCTTGATTGATGCGGAAGGGCTCGTTGTTGGGCGCTTGGCTTCTATTATTGCCACTCGCCTGCGCGGTAAACACAAACCTATGTTTACCCCTCACATTGATTGCGGCGATAATGTCATCGTTGTTAATGCCGACAAGGTTGTTTTCACCGGTAAGAAAATGACTGACAAAAAATTCTATTGGCATACCGGTTATCCCGGCGGGATCAAAGAACGCACGATGGAGAAGATCCTCGGTGGTCGTTTCCCAGAACGCGTACTGACCAAAGCAGTCGAGCGCATGATGCCTAAAGAAAGCCCGCTAGCACGTAGCCAAATGACAAATTTGCGTATTTATGCCGGCTCGCAGCACCCTCACGAAGCACAGTCTCCTGTGACCCTTGATGTCGCCGCGATGAACCCCAAAAATAAAAGGGAAGCCTAAGACATGAGCAGTAGTTCACTAGAAGATCTTAAAGATGTTGTCGCAGGAACACCTGCCGATGCCAGCAGCGACGCCGCCGTTAATACAACTGATGAGCAAGAAGTTGTCATCGCTGAACCTAAAATTGATGAGCATGGCCGATCCTATGCAACTGGTAAACGGAAAACAGCAATTGCGCGCGTTTGGATTAAGCCGGGTTCTGGCAAAATCACCGTTAACAAAAAAGACCATACAGAATATTTTGGTCGCCCGGTTCTGCAAATGATCATCAAGCAACCTCTCGTTGCCGCTGAACGCAATGACCAATTTGACGTGATCTGCACCGTCACCGGTTCCGGCCCGTCTGGTCAAGCGGGCGCTGTACGTCACGGAATTTCCAAGGCACTCACCTATTACGAGCCAAGCTTGCGCTCCATTTTGAAAAAAGGTGGCTTTTTAACGCGTGACAGCCGTGTCGTTGAACGGAAAAAATATGGACGCGCCAAAGCTCGTCGCTCCTTCCAGTTCTCAAAACGCTAATTGGTTTAATAAATTACGATTTAAAAAGCGCTCCAGAAATGGAGCGCTTTTTGTTTTTACGCCTATCTTAAAGAACCTCCAGTTCAAATTGGTTCGCCGAGGTGCTTTTAAGTCTTTCTTTTTCGTATTTATTACAGTTCAATCGGTTCCCACAGACACGCAACGCTGTAAATCAAAACACGCTTCAAAATAAAAAATCACTGCTCATCAAATTTTCTACAGAGACCCCCTCAAGAGTAATGCTATTTTCTCCAGCTACAATCACAGCATTCCCCGCGGTTTCACTGATATGATTTGCAACTAAATCTTCAAAAGAAGTAATGGCCGTAATCGCCGATAAATCAATACGCTCAAATGGGTTCGCAAAATCAAAATCAGTAATGATATCGTCACCAAAATCGCCCGCAAAAATAAATTGATCGGCGTTAAGTCCCCCCGTTAAAACATCGCTCCCTTCCCCGCCTTCGAGGCTGTCAAAACCACCGGCACCCACAAGGATATCGTCCCCCGTATTCCCAATCAAAATATCATGGCCACCATTACCCGCTAAAACATCAGAGCCCGAGCCACCATTTAAAGTATCATTACCGCTCCCACCCGACAATCGATCACGGCCAAAACCGCCTAATAGTGCATCATCCCCCTGATTACCCAACAAACGATCAGCATTTGCGCCCCCGGACAGGACATCATTTCCACTCCCGCCATTGAGCGTATCAAATCCATTAAGACCGATTAAAATATCTTCGCCGCTATTTCCATTGAGAAGATCATTATTTGCGCCGCCATTTAACGTATCATCACCAGCCCCCCCAAAGAGACGATCACGGCTAATCCCTCCATTGAGCACGTCCGCGCCATTGTCACCAAACAATCGATCGTTTCCAACACCGCCGTTTAAGTGATCATCTCCCTCGCCGCCAAACAAATTATCCGCTTGCGCGCCCCCATAGAGGGTGTCATTTCCAGTTTGCCCATCAAGGTTATCAAATCCACTGCTGCCAAAGAGTATATCGTCGCCGCCAAATCCGTTAATTGTATCGCGTCCAGATAACCCATCAATAACGTCAGCAAGCTCGCTACCATTTAAAAAATCTGCATTTAGCGTTGGAGCTTCTTCAGCTTCAAACGCGCCTACATCCAGCAAACCACTTATAATGCGATTAACGCCCCTTGCATCCAAAGAGATTTGTTCGTTGGTATCGCCATCCCCATCCAGGTCAAAACTATCCTGATTAAGCGCAGAAATTAATCCAACATTAGCCGCCAATCCCCCCTGCAAAATCGCAATGGTCTCTACAGACCCGCCATTATCAGACAAGACCCCGCCAAGCGTTTGACCATCAGCACCCAGTTCTGTCTCCAAGAAAACATCTTGAACCCGCTCTCCATTCTCCCCAATAATTGAAGCCTGTACAGACAGATCAAACGCCGAAGCTGAAACCTCCTCATTCGCACGAGCCCCGTTACCCAGAACAATTGAGTTACTCAGCGTTAATTGCCCGAAATAATGGTGAATGCCGCCGCCAAGATTACCGGCACTGTTCCCAGATAAAGTACTACTAAAAATAGAAGCATATCCCGAAGCATAGAGGCCGCCGCCATTTCGGCCTGCCTGATTTTGTGTCAATGTCGTATTGATAAGCTCCAAATCACCGACGCTGGAAATCGCACCGCCGTCTAAACCCGCACTGTTTTCACTGAACGTACTATTTGTCAGCGCAAGACTACCAGCATTAACGATACCGCCGCCATTACCAGATGAAGTGTTCTCGCTAATGCTTGAATTTATTAACCTCAACACTCCGACTATGTTTTGCAATCCGGCCCCATCACCAACAGAGCTATTTCCTGCAATACGCGAGTTATTCAAAGTTGCGGTTCCAAATACATTGGCAACCCCGCCGCCGCTCGCCGCCTGATTGTCCTCTACGAAGGCACTCTCCAAAATCAGCTCTCCCCGGTTCAAGATCGCCCCACCGGAAAAATTCGACCGATTGCCAGAGAAAACCGTATCAACAAAAGCGGCAACAGCACCGTTGGCAATGGTAAGCCCGCCGCCAATATCCTCCTGGTTGCTATAACCGCCGGTAATCACCAACCCAGAAGCTATTAAGCTACCGGATAGAACATTCAGTATATTGACATTATCGCTAAAGTTTAAATTTTCGTGGCTAACCGTAACTTCATTTCCAGCCTCATCAATGCGCGTCATATCATCGCCGTTGATATCGCCATTCAAAATGATTCTAGCACCCGAATTTGTGTCATTGCTCACGGAAATTGTAATATCAGAGGTTATAACCAGAGTGCCCCCAGTTAAATTAATCGTGCCGCCACTTTCAAAAACATCTCCCATGTTAGCAGCGAATGTAATCGTATCATTTTCTAAACCATCTTGATCAGCATCTATATTGTTTGCAAAGAGAATTGCTTCGCGCAAACTGGTTTCTTGATCGAAGGGATCAACAATATCCTCATCTATCGTAACAACGAGGCTTTTTTGCTCAACAATATCAAGATTGGTTATCCCAACCTCAGAATTTGAAAACCCATCAAGAATGTTAAATCTTATCGTGCCTGCATTATCGCCCAACATACTCTCTTGCGGCGTAAAGCGAATAACATCCAATCGATCAAAATATGCATTGAGTTCGGAAACAGTGCCTGAAAGTAACAATGTGCCCGGACTACTTTCAATGGCGATGACGCCCCCTGTGCTTTGCGCGTCAAATCGACCACTGCTGGACTGAAGTCTTAAGACAATGCTTTGACCAACCCCGCCCAAAATTTCAACGGGTGAGAAATTTAATTGCGTAACTACCCCCTGCTGTATTTCTAAATCAGTAGGGATATTCCGAAAAGAAAATGTGCCCACGGTACTCATACAAAATCACCATTTTCCCCGCCCCAAACAACTATACGCTGTACAACAAGCCTGTTCACAGCAAAAGGGCATTTATAATGGATAATGATTACACTTACGAATTCCGAAGAAAGGCTTTGATGGCAACCTTCTTCATTTGGATCCAAGAGCAGAGACTAAAGCTCAGAGACGCATGAACTCGCCATTCGCAATTTCCATTATGATCTCTTATGCAACCCTAATGCCATGTTAACAAATGATAGCGTATGGTAAAATATGAACAATGACAATTCACAAAATATTCACACCAACCCAAGGTTTTGCTACGGATTAAAGCCAGCACAACACTCTGAATATTGTTAAAATGATCCTCGACGCAATGTATCTATCAACACGGTTAATGCCAACCCATCTCAATATCGTCATGTTCTATTTTGGGTCATACACAGACAAAACTCTTAACGAGTTTTAGTCTAAAAAATGCGTAGATAATTTTTTCTAAGCTTAACCGGCCCCACACTCATTGCACCATTTATTTGCAAATGTGTTATAATTTTCCTAACTCACAACAATGAGAAATTTGCAATTTAATCACAGCACGGACCCAATGATACATTTGCCGTGAGGCAAAAACCGCCCGCATGTCATAGACATATAAATTCGTACGATTATTCACTAATAAAACGTAACGTACAGTGAATTAATTATAAATTCGCAGCCTGACGTTATCTGCTTGAAAAAATTGCACTTTAATGACGGAAATGGCGCATGCCAGTCATCACCATAGCAAGGCCCGCATCATCTGCAGCTTTTATAACTTCATCATCGCGCATAGATCCACCAGGTTGAATGATCGCAGTTGCCCCTGCTTCGGCGGCTGCTAACAATCCATCCGCAAATGGAAAGAAGGCGTCCGAGGCAACAACAGACCCGACCACCAGTGGCGCCAATTCACCCGCAGAATTAGCCGCATCAGCAGATTTCCTAGCGGCAATTCGGCTTGAATCAAGACGGCTCATCTGACCTGCCCCAATGCCTACTGTCGCGCCGTCTTTAGCATAAACAATCGCATTCGACTTAACATGCTTGGCAACTTGAAACGCAAACATCATGTCATTTAATTCTTGTTGCGTTGGCGCCCGTCTTGTCACCGTGCGTAATGATGCACGATCCAGCCGGCCATGATCGCGAGATTGAAGCAAAAAGCCACCCGCAATGGGACGCATCAATTGCCCCTGAGCACTGGGGTCAGGCAAGTCTTGAGTTAGCAAGAGGCGAAGGTTCTTCTTTTTTGCAATGATTTCACGCGCACCTTCATCGGCACCCGGCGCAATAATGACTTCAGTAAAAATTTCAGTCATCGCTGCCGCGCTCTCGCGATCCAACGGACGGTTCATAGCGATAATACCGCCAAAAGCTGAAACCGGATCACACTTTAAAGCCCGTCGATAAGCATCATTTAATGTTTCTCCCATCGCCACACCGCAAGGATTAGCATGCTTAATAATTGCTACGGTAGGATGGTTTTGATCAAATTCGGCAACACATTCATACGCGGCATCTGTATCATTAAGGTTATTATAGGATAAGGCTTTACCTTGAATTTGCTCCGCTCCCGCAACACCAGGACGGCGATCTCCGGTTAAATAAAGCGCTGCATTTTGATGGGGATTTTCACCATAGCGCAATTTGGAATTTAGTGCCCCACCAATGGTGACATGACGTGGGAATTCATCGTCAATCTCTCGCGCAAACCACTGACTAATCGCGGCATCATATTGTGCCGTTCGTGCATATGCTCGCGCGGCTAATTTCTTTTTAAGATCAAAACTCAACCCTTGATGGCGTTGATACTCATCAAGCACCATTTGATAATCATCACTGTGTGTCACCACCCCTACGCCGCCATGATTTTTTGCCGCCGCACGGATCATAGCCGGCCCGCCAATATCAATGTTTTCAACACAGGTTTCGTAATCAGCACCCGCGGCCACGGTCTCTTCAAAAGGGTACAAATTGACCACCAGTAAGTCGATAGGCAAGATTTGATGAGCCTCCATTTGCGCGACATGATCAGGATCATCTCGCAACGCTAAAAGCGCACCATGCACATGGGGATGAAGCGTTTTCACGCGACCGTCCATCATTTCAGGAAAGCCCGTTAACTCAGAAACATCACGAACTTCCAAGCCTTGATCACGCAACAGCCTCGCCGTTCCCCCCGTTGAAACGAGTTCACAACCACCTTCAACAAGGGCTTTGGCAAAAGCACCAATCCCAGTCTTATCAGAAACAGAGAGTAAAGCACGGCGTATCGGAGTGATGGGGGACATATGAAAATAGCTCCTGAAAAATTCACCCTCGTTTTAACGCCAAGCCTTCTCCCTTCAAGGGGAAAAATTCGATTTTTCGCAATAGTTTCCCCCACGCGTTTGCTTCAAGAACACACCACGTTCGCAAACCCCAACTAATCATCGTCAAATTGATAGAGCGACATACTTCTGGCCCGCTCATCAAAATTTAAGGCACGATTTAGCGGTGCATGCGCCCGTTGCAGACAATTGGCACGTTCACATAAATAACAGTTTACGCCAATTAAGCTCGGCTTTGGCGTCTCTAAATTATACTTGTCGGAATAAGCAAGTCGCGGCGCATAGGCGACATCACACCCAAGGCCAATGGCTAATTTTTGTTCCGGATTCTCATAAGTCCCGTCCGAACGACTGACCATTTTTGCGATAGAGAAATAAGTTGTGTCATCAGGCATTTGTATAATTTGCGTATGCACATTGCCAGGCTGCTGGAAACATTCATGAATGTTCCACAAAGGACAAGCCCCGCCAAATTTAGAAAAATGAAACCGCCCTGCACTAAAGCGCTTGGAAACATTCCCGGCCATATCAATACGTACAAAGAAAAAAGGTATGCCTCTTGCGTCCGGTTTTTGTAGTGTTGTCAACCTATGGGCAGTTTGCTCAAAGCTCGTGCCGAAACGGTGCGATAATAACTCCACATCATAACGGGTCTTTTCTGCTTCTTTTAAAAATCGACTGTAGGGCATTAATAATGCCGCCGCAAAATAATTTGCTAAATTGGTTCGACACAACCCTTCCGCTTCCCGGTTGGGAAGTTTAGCAGAAGCAACAATCTCATCAATTACCTTACGGTGTTCTAACATACCGATTTGAAAGGCAAGTTGAAACCGTCGTCCGGATTCTCTTAATAATTCTGAAAGATCAATGCGGCGGGAATGACGATCAAAGTAGCGCAACATTCTCGGCATCACATCAATGGGCATAATACGTACATCAATATTATGAGTTGAACGCAATCGATCAGACAGCACACCCATTCTTTTGCGCTGGCTCAAACCCAACTCCATTGAAAGTTGTTCAGCAATTTCATCAAGATCAGCAAAATAGTTCTTTCTGGCATGAATAAATTGACGCACACTTTCTACCGCCTGAGCCGATTGCTCAAGGAGCTCTACCTTTTCTCGATCACCCGCCTGTTCCGTAGTTCGCAAACTTTCATCACGATGTTTGCGATAAAGCTTTAACAACCCTTTTGCTGCATTTGGACTTAAAGAAACCAAATCTTCCGCTTCAGTTTTTGAAATTGGCATTTCTTTAAACATCGGATCGCGAAACGTTTGATAAACTTCGGCAACCAGATGAGCATCAGACTGTCCAGTAAAACTAGCAATATCGAAATCATATCGCTCCGCCATGCGAACAAGAACCTTGGCACTCATGGCCCGTTGATTACGTTCCATCAAATTTAAATATGACGTGGAAACTCCCAAATCCTCTGCCATGCGCGCCTGTGTTAACCCAAGAGTTTGACGAAACCGTCGCAACCTAGGGCCAATCAGTAGTTTTTCATTTTTTTGGGTCATCAAAATCACAATTTTTAAATTTTACAATGTTTACATTTTTTACTTCATGAAATTTGCAAAAATTACAATAATACCTATTTTATTCAATAGCTTATAGACACAAAAGATTTTTTGTAAACATAGTATTGCTCTAATTTAGTAGGAGATCATTATGAATACCCACCTTAGTCTTGTTGAGTCGACAAGCGCCACCCCCCTACCCCGCCATCGCATTTTAGCGAAAGTCAAAGGCGGGGTACCGGTCGGTTTTGAAAACATCCTCACGGATCAGGCTCTTTTATTTCTCGCCGATCTCGAACGGCGCTTTGGTCCAACGCGGTCCACACTGCTCAATGATCGTAAGTTGGCGCAGTTGCGTTACGACGACGGAGAACTCCCTACATTTCCCGCTGAAACAGCCCACATCCGACGCGACGTCTGGGAAATCGCCCCTATCCCGCCAAGCCTGCAAGATCGTCGTGTGGAGATTACCGGTCCGGTTGATCGGAAGATGATGATCAATGCTCTCA
This sequence comes from uncultured Caulobacterales bacterium, assembly GCA_964479275.1. GTDB lineage: Bacteria > Pseudomonadota > Alphaproteobacteria > Caulobacterales > Parvularculaceae > CALLPQ01. The sequence continues at coordinate 12,892 of CAYZLR010000011.1, read as the reverse complement.
ATTGCGGGGCAAAAATGTTCATGGCTGATTTCGAGGACGCAGCATCACCGACCTTCGAAAACATGATCAACGGCCAAATCAATATGTATGATTATGCCAGGAATCAACTTCAACATACGGATGAAAATTCGGGAAAAACATATATCCTACAAGATAACACGGCCACAATGCTGGTTCGCCCTCGCGGATGGCATCTTGTTGAGAGCAATATCTTTGTGGATGGCGCGGCCATGTCCGCAAGCCTTGTCGATTTTGGTCTGCATATTTTTCACAACGGTAAAATACTCGCCGAGCAAGATAGGGGGCCATTTTATTACTTGCCGAAAATTGAGCGCTATCAGGAAGCACGCCTATGGAATGACATATTCAATTTTTCTGAGGCAACCCTTGATATTCCCCATGGCACCATCAAATCAACCGTCTTAATTGAAACCCTCCCGGCGGCATTTCAAATGAACGAAATTCTATTTGAGCTGAAAGACCATGTCACTGGTCTAAATTGTGGGCGATGGGATTATATTTTCAGTTACATCAAGACTTTGAAAAATCACAGACAGTTCGTGTTACCAGATCGCACCCAGGTTGGTATGGATCGCGATTTCCTCAAAGCCTACAGCCTTTTGCTCATAGAAACATGCCATCGACGGCGGGCCCACGCAATGGGCGGAATGGCTGCACAAATTCCAATCAAGAATAATGACATTGCAAATGAGAATGCTTTTAAAAAAATCCGGGCTGATAAGAAGCGAGAAGTTGAACAAGGCCATGACGGGACATGGGTTGCGCATCCTGATCTGGTACCTATTGCAAAAGAAATTTTCGATGAGCACATGCCAGGCCCGCATCAGATTTTGACTCAACGGCAAAACCCGACTGTCACAGAAGATTTTCTTCTCTCCCCCCATCAAGGTGAAATCACTCAGGCGGGTATTCGGATAAATATTTCTGTCGGGATACGTTATATTGCTGCGTGGCTTTGTGGCCGCGGCGCCGTGCCATTGGATAATTTGATGGAAGACGCCGCCACCGCAGAAATATCTCGTGCACAAATTTGGCAATGGATCAGACATGGCGCGAGCGCACACATGCAAGATGGCACCACCCAAACAATCACCTCATCTCTAGTAAGAAAAATTTTCGACGAAGAAGTGACCTCTCTTATAAACCATATGGGTACGGACGCCTTTCTCGCGGGGCGATATCCGGAAGCAAGCAATCTATTCATTCAGACAGCGACCAGCGCTGATCTCCCTGATTTTTTAACCCTATCTGCATACGATATATTGGAGAAATAGTATGAGTTATTCACAAATATTAACACAATTGAAAACACGCTACCCCTTAGGCGCGCCCGCCGGAATCAATTTGGAAGATTTAGCACAACTAAAAATCCAAAATACGTTCGAAACGCACCTAGATATCGCCAAAGCGATGGCAAGAGTAATGCGTGCAGATATGGCAGCATATGATCACGACACATCTCAATTCACACAATCTCTAGGTTGTTGGTCCGGCTTTCATGCCCAACAAATGATGCGAGCTATAAAGCGCCAAAAAGGGACACTGGATAAAGCCTATGTGTATCTTTCTGGATGGATGGTTGCCGGCATGCGAAATCGTTTTGGTCATCTCCCCGATCAATCGATGCACGAAAAAACCTCTGTTGTTGATCTAATCAACGAAATCTACACCTCTCTTCGACAAGCAGATGAAGTAGATTTAAATGATTTATTTGCTGAATTAAAAACAACCGATAATCGCGCGGCAACACTGGCCAAAATTGATAATTTTGAAACCTATGTCAGACCCATCATTGCCGACATCGATGCAGGATTTGGCAATGTCCACGCAACCTATCTGCTGTCAAAAGAAATGATAAAAGCGGGTGCCTGCTGCATTCAAATTGAAAATCAAGTCTCAGATGAAAAACAATGCGGACACCAGGATGGAAAAGTTACGGTTCCACGCGAAGATTTCATCGAAAAGCTTCGTGCGGTAAGAATGGCATTTGAAGAACTTGGAGTTGAAGATGGCATTATCGTTGCCCGCACCGACAGTCTTGGTGCCAGTCTCACGCAAAAAATTCCGGTCACCTCTTCCGCAAATGATCAAGCTGCAGATTACATTAAATGGCTTAAAACCACGCCAATTTCTGACCTAAACACCTTAAAAGAAGGCGATATCGCCATTCAAATTGATGGCATTTTAAAAAAACCATCACGCCTACCGAACGGCTTGTATCAATTCCGTGAAAATACAGGTGAAGAACGCGTTATTGAAGATTGCATCGCCAGCCTAACACAGGGCGGGGCGGATCTCCTATGGATTGAAACCGATACACCCAATGTAGCGCACATCGCATCCATGGTAAATCGGATCAAAGAAGTCGTTCCGAATGCAAAGCTAACCTACAATAATTCACCCAGCTTTAACTGGACATTGAATTTACGCAAACAGGTCCGTACAGAATGGTTGGAAGCTGGAAAAATTACAGCAACTGATTATCCTGATGACACGCAATTAATGTCACCTGATTATGATCAAGATCGCCTCGGAATAGAAGCGGATCGTCGCTTAAAGGCATTCCAAACTGATATATCCCGTGATGCAGGTGTTTTTCATAATTTAATCACGCTACCGACCTTTCACATGACCGCAAAATTCATGAATGACCTATCGGAGGGATATTTTGGCGACGATAAGATGCTGGCATATGTTAAAAATATACAAAGAGAGGAAATTCGCACTGGCGTTTCTGCCGTAAAGCATCAACATGAAGTGGGATCAGATCTTGGCGATACTTTCAAAGAAATGACTGGCGGCGAGCGCGCCCTAAAAGCAGGCGGAGCGCACAATACTATGAATCAATTTGAGAACGCTTCATAAGCCCGATCTTTCCAACAACAAGCGCATCAAGCCGGTGAGAGTAGCCTCTCACCGGTTTTAGCCCCTGAAAACATTAACTACGCTGATGCTTGTTCACTCTCGCCTCAAGATCATGGGGAGAAAATTCCGGCACTAAGTGATGCACAGCTTCATCAAGGAGGGGCTGATCCCCATCAAGGGCATGGGTAATCACGTCCGATAAACGAGGATTGAGCAAGGGAAGATCTATCATTGCCGGAGAAGCTAATAATACGCCATCCGCCCCTGTTTTAATCAATTTATCAGTATCAAGAAATATCTCTTCATAAAGTTTTTCACCCGGTCTTAACCCAGTAAACTTTAGTTCAATATCTTGCCCCGGCACCAAGCCATGAGCATGAATAATACGTTTAGCAAAATCAAGGATGCGAACAGGTTCACCCATATCCAAGACGAAAACCCGCCCATCGTGGGTTAGGATGCTCTCTTGACGATTGTCAAGGCTCGCAGCTTGTAACACCAGCTGCACCGCCTCTCTTGTAGTCATAAAATAACGAGAGATTTCCGGGTGGGTAACCGTCACCGGCCCGCCCCTTGCGATTTGTCGTAAAAACAGCGGCGCGACAGAGCCCGTTGACCCCAGTACGTTGCCAAAACGCACGGTTACAAAGCGAGTATCACTTTGCGCAACATCAAGGGCTTGCGCATAAAGCTCAGCGATTCTTTTCGTAGCCCCCATAAAACTTGATGGGTTCACAGCCTTATCCGTTGAAATGAAAACAACTGTTTCCGCTTTCACCTTGATTGCAGCATCAAATACGTTTTTGGCCCCAAAGACATTCGTCATCGCCCCAGCACAACGATTTTCCTCAACAATCGGAACATGCTTAAAAGCCGCCGCGTGTATAACAATTTCGGGTTTATGTTGCTCAAATAACAGGGTTAAATGCTCCTGATTGCAGACATCCGTCAGAGATGAGATGATTTTTTCACCATGCCCGTTTTCACTCATCTCCAAATCAATTTGATAGAGATTAAACTCCGCATTATCGACAAGAAGTAAATTTGCTGGATCAAATGCGATCACTTGCCGGGCCAGCTCAGAACCAATCGTCCCGCCAGCCCCAGTGATGAGAACACGTTTGCCCGAGATCAATCGGCGCGCTGCCCGCTGATCGATTTTACGCGGTGAGCGGGCTAATAAATCGGACAAATCCATGTCTTCTGTCGACAAGACCGGTGCTAATTTTTTCCGCTTTCTAAAAACCCCGCCCGAGCCGATCATTTTATTGATGATATTCATCGCACACCCCGCAACTCCAACTGTTTGATCCTGGCATTGAAACCACAACCATTAGACCCTGAACCATTTTATCTACTTTACGCATTAATTCTTATTCGTCAAAACGAAGATACACGCACTCAACAAGAACACAGCCATCAAATCGGGGTGTCATAGCCCGAACTGAATCTGATCAATTTATCCCATCAACACGCTTAAAAGCCCATTTTACAGCTATGTTATGAAATTCTTGCTGATTGTTATCGTGGTACGCCTCATCGAGAGGGCCAATAACAATTTGTTCTACCGTAACAGGCTTATCGCCCTCACCGCAATAAACACTTTTCTCAAGGCGAACGCCCTTGAAATTTGTTCGAAACCGCCAGCCCTCCTGATTGGCCATTGCCAATATCACGGATTGCCCATCTCTGGCTACGGACGCCTTAACCCCCGGGTGTAAGTGAAAGCGCAATCGCCAAAGCTCGGCAAATTTATCAGGAAGCCCCAGCAGACGGTCTTCACCTCGAAAATCATCCCCACCAGCAGCTAAATATAATCGACGCACATGCGCTGCAATTTGACCTGCTTGATCATTCAAATGCGGCTGTTCTCTGCCCGAGTGGGTATAATTTTGTTTTTGTCCACCACGGCTAACAAACGGCCGCGTCACCTCTAACAAAATGCCGCTGACCTCTTCGGCACGCTGATGGAATGTTTCTCCGGTAAAAAGCCCAAGCCGGCCAGCAGCACGTCCACCAAAACTCAATCCAGAATGGGCAGCGGCTTGGCGTAACGCCTTAGGCCATTCTCCGTCCAGATGATCACCATTCCCACAATTTCCAACAATTCGGGTACGCCCCGATGAGAAATGAAAACTACCCGCGCTCTCGAAATGCTTCCCCCCAGCGTCATAAGTGTCATTAAATCCATGATCTCGGCTACCCACATCAGCGATCAGTAAACTGCGGGCCGCGTTTAAACGTTGATACTGTGAGTATTGAGCAAAACCGATCGGGTGTGTATCTTCTTGAACAGCCTTTGCCGCCGAAATAATGGCTTTGCTATCATCCTCATAGCCACCATTGAAGACGCTAAGTCCACCATCAGCGCATCGAAAAAATTGGACCATCGCAGCGGCGCGGCTCAACGCTAATCGGACATGCCCCGGTAAAGGTTTATTGCGCCCGATATAACTGGCAGCAATAATTTGCATACGGATAACAATTTCCAATTGCAGTGATGGGTTACGACTGATGTGGCCACCATCAGAGCGCAATTGAAGCCGCATTTCACGGCGCATTAATTCCTGCCCGCGCTCCAAAGCAATGTCGCAAGAAGGAAGGCACAACCCAGCCAAGCACAAGCCCATTGCTGTCATAAACGCCTCTGCGCCATCACTGGTTTTATGAGCCGTCTGCGCCAAGTGTCGCGCTTGGCGCGCCATTGATGTTAAGACGCGGCTTCGCCATAAAGCATCACCATTTTTTAAAACCAAATCACCCTGACAACACAAATGCATCAACCGTTCTGCAACCAATCGAGGACACCATACATCCGGGGACCACTTTTCATTGCGATCAAGCCAGATCCCGATCAACTGGTCGATCCCATGATACGCTTCGCGTAATCCCTGTTGATCAGATAGCTTGTGTAAATCCTCGATCCTTGCCGCAATATCATGCAACCATTCAAATCCGTGAAGATAATCAAACAAATCGCTGTCTGTTGGACATCGCGCCCATATGTTACCCGGTTCTCCGGGGCAATCGAGATGATTGCCGGCTAATGAGATCTTGCCAGCGATCAAGTCCTTACCGTTCTGCGCTGACGGAATGCGGGGATATTCCGGCTGCATGTAAAGACGATCAGGTGCTGGACCGTTCAACCGCGCATTATGGATCGGCCCTGGCCCCCATACCTGCTGTACTTTGGATAAAATACCGCCAGATTTACCAGAATTGGAGTTGCCAGACTTCATTACCGTCCCCAACTCAATTTACGCGAATAGAGGCCGGTGCCCCTTCGCGAAGCTGTAAGATATTAGCAGCGTAATGATCTGGGTTTCCTTGAAACACAGCAGATCCTGCAACCAGCATTGTTGCCCCCGCGCTGATCACAGATGGAGCTGTTTCACGGTTCACACCGCCATCAACCTCGAGCACAATCTCACGGCCCGTACGATCAATCATCCGCCGCAATTTTTCTATCTTGCGCAACTGGGAGCTGATAAATTTCTGCCCCCCAAACCCTGGATTGACGCTCATGACTAAAACCAGATCAATCTCATCAAGGACTGGCCGGATAATATTTGCTGGGGTGGCTGGATTAAGAGCCACGCCAGCCTGCATGCCGTGTGCTCGTATGGTTTGCAAAGTCCGGTGCAAGTGGGGTCCAGCTTCAGGGTGTACGGTCAAAATATCTGCGCCCGCTTTTGCAAAGGCTTCTATATAGAGATCAACCGGTGAAATCATTAAATGCACGTCAAAAGGCAATACCGAGCAATCGCGCAGATCTTTAATGACACTTGGCCCAATTGTAATATTGGGAACAAAATGACCGTCCATCACATCAATATGGATCGCATCAGCCCCGGCCTTTGTGATTGCCCGGATTTCATCCCCTAATTGGGCAAAATCTGCGGACAAAATTGATGGAGATATAGAGACAGAATTCATAAACAAAACTCAACGTGGTTAATACCTACCCCTAACCCATCACCAAGGCGCAATGCAAGTAAACCCGTTTTCAAGTTGAAAAATTTCAAAGGCAATTCCTCGCCCACAACAACGATTTTTTTCGGGTATTGAGCCCTCAAGATTTTGGCAAAACCAACGGGAATAATTTGCAGGCCCCAAAAGCTCAATGTAAATTTCTACATTTGCCGCTTGCAAAAGGATTTTTTACGCTTCCGGTACTCATGTGCAATGAGTATAAATTCTGTACAAAAATCAAAAACCCCCCACCATTCTGGTGGGGGTTTTTTTTGAGTAAGTCAAAAAGAATAACGTCTTTTTTAGGCAGGAGGAAATTTTATAATTTATCCGGGAAGAATACGTGTAATGCGTCCATATTCAACGCGCACATCTGAACCGACCGTCCCGACAGGGCGTTTGTCCCGTTGAACAACCGATATTTGCCGGCCATCTTCAAGCTCGACCGTGTAACGAAATCCATTGCCCCCGGTTGCCCCCTCTTCAATAGCAGCACCAACGAGCCCCCCTAAGATAGCGAACCCAACACCGGCAGCAACCGATCCGCCACCGCGCCCATAATACCCGCGGTTTCGCCCTACTTGAGACCCTAAAGCACCGCCAAGAGCAGCACCGCTGACCGCGCCGACACCAGAACTCGTACCTTGAACACGAACTGGCTCAACACCAATTAATCGCCCCGCTAAGGTTTCTGTGACTGCGCCAACGCTGTTTCGTGAATAAGTATTCGCATCGGTTACACATCCACCCAGCGCTAAAGCGCCAGCCATCAAGGCCGTCATCAAAATTCTTTTAGGTTTTGCAGAACGCGAGAGCCGTGGAAGCGGTTTCGTCATGACTGATATTTCTTCACACATGGTACATTAATCCTTCTTTGACAATTTGGACGTGCAATGAGGCGAAAATAAGACACAAACGGGGCATTGATCGCCTTAAACCAATGTTTTTATTGGTTAATTTCAAATTAACCATGAATTCGACTTGCTACATCATACAATCGCGAGAGAACAAACCTAATTCAGACGGTATAATTACACTTATCGCGTGGATCTGCGGGACGCATTTTCGCGAGCACGCACCTTAATCGGTTTCAGATTTTTCATGACTTTCTGAGCGCCAACCCAAACCATCATGGACATCCCAATACCTGTGACAATCCCTGCGCTCCAATGTAAATCAAGAACAGAAATGCCAGTAAACCCTATCATTGCAATACCACCAACCAGCATCAAAAATTTAACCGGAGACATCATCACCGATCCAACTTTTTTCGCGGCTGCCGCTGGCGCATTTGCGATTGTTTCCGCTGCTTTTTTTACAACAGGCCCCGCATTAGCAAATAAATTCATCAATCGATTTGCCCCCACAAGCTTACCAATGGCCGCAAAAATAAGCGCCATAGCGCCACCGATCAGTAGTTTCTTGGGGGTTTTTGGCGCGACATAATCTACCCTCGGCACAGATGGCTTCACCTCTATGGATGTTTTTGAGGCTGCAGCTTCCAAAATGTTTGGATTTTGCAAAGTTGAAGACAAGCTTGCCGCCATCATTGCATCATCAGCAAAGCTCGCACCGTGTCCGAGGACACCGAGAGCAAGTAATGAGATCGCAGAAACCCGGACAGAACCCCTGACCGGTTGCAGAAATGCGCTCTTTTCCCCTGCTCTTTTTTTGCAGTCCCGGCTAAGGGCGGTTTTTTTCAGCTTTTTGATCGAATTGCCAACCACGTGATTGTCTCCAGGCTACATAATGTTTATGTGGTTAGTCTTCCTCGAAGTTTCAAGGATTACAAGTTCAATCCATCGCAAGTCAGGGTCAGTCCATGGAAAAAAATCGCCTCGGCACTACAGATATTCAAGTTAGCTCACTCTGTCTTGGGACGATGATGTATGGCGACCAAATTAATGATAAGGACGCCTTTGAGCAGATGGATGCCTGCTTCGATCGCGGCATTAACTTTTTTGATACCGCTGAACTCTACACCATCCCCCCCAAACCTGAGACAAGGGGCAATAGCGAACGTATCGTTGGGGAGTGGATTAAAGCACGCGGTGTTAGGGATAAAATTATTCTCGCCTCTAAAGTGACGGGTCGCTCACCCATGAACTGGATCCGAGATGGGGAACACACCCGCCTAAACCGAGACCAGATTATCAAAGCCGTTGATCGCAGCTTGAAGATTCTTCAAACAGATTATATCGACCTTTACCAGCTCCATTGGCCAGATCGGGAGATCCAACTTTTTGGTGGCGGCCTCTACACATATCGCCACTACAGTGATGACTATGTTGCTTATGAAGAGACACTAGGCACACTTAACGATCTATGCCTTGCAGGAAAAATTCGTCATGTTGGCCTCTCAAATGAGACCCCTTATGGCACAATGAAATTTTTGCAAGCGGCAAAAGAGCATAACTTCCCGCGCATGCAATCGATACAAAATTCCTATAACCTTCTTAACAGACAGTTTGAAATTGGCCTTGCAGAGATTGCCCTTGAAGAAAAAATTGGCCTTCTTGCCTACTCTCCACTTGCGCAAGGGTTTTTGTCGGGAAAATATTTAAATGACCAGATGCCTGATGGATCTCGCAAAGCGATGTTTGGTAGAATGGCAAGATATGAGACCCCGGCAGCAGAATCAGCAATTCAAAAATATGTTAATCTCGCCAAACAACTTGACGTCAACCCTGCCGCTTTGGCCAATCAGTTTGTAACGACACGGAGCTTTTTAACATCAAACATTTTCGGTGCCAATGGTATGGATCAATTGGATATAATTTTCCAATCTCTTGAAATACAATGGACCAAAGAAATCGAACGCGCCATTCATCAAATTCATGCAGAATCGCCTAATCCTTGTCCATAAAGTCTTAATCTGTCAAAAATTCCGTAAAAAGACATTATTATCTATCAATATTACAAATCAATTTTAGCAATAACAAATTCTACTTTTTCCAGAAGGTCGCCGGAGTCAACTTCTAGAGTGTCCGCAATTTTACAAAATTCTTCAACAGTCATTTTTTTTTGCCCACTCTCATAAGCAAAAACAGTTTCTACCTTTTCATTCAACTTAGCCGCCATTTCATGTGCACTCATGCCTTTGAAATCACGCAAATAATATAAAACAGAACCAAGAAAACGTTCATAAAAATGACTGCCGTCTTCATCAATAATGGCATTAAGGGAATTTGGCATTAAAAACCTCACTAAAAGAGATTTTACCACCTTAAAATCAACCTATAGGCTAAGTCAATCTACTTTTGTGAGTTTTTTTTGATATGTTTCAAGACACAATCACAACCATTGATGTTTTACAAAAACTTAGCTAAAAATGCAGACGTATCATTCAGCCAGTTTGAGGAGAGTTTTTTCGCATTTAACGTATAATCCCATGAGCATTAGCATGTATCGCCATCATTTGAATTTAATCACCCGGTTGCATTAATCAAAATAAAGTTGAGATTTTCATCAAAATTTAAAAATCTTTAAACTCTAATGCGCACCAAATTAGCATATAGCTTCCACTCAAACAAAGTTTCTATCAATTATGCCGACTCATAACACTCCAAATACTGAAACCCATTATGATACAATCGATCTCGACTTAGGTAAAAAACTAAAAGCGTTGAGACGCCAGGCCGATAAAACCCAAGCTGAAATAGCCCATTACCTCGATATTAGCCCGCAACAATACCAAAAATATGAAAAAGGTTCTTCCAAGTGCAATATTGCAAATGTCTATAAACTGGCGACTTATTATGATCGTCACGTGAGCGAATTGCTACCGGGAGGCACGCCTACGGTTAAAGAAACAGGTTTTGAGGAAACACCTCAGACATTTGCAGAGAATGACGAAATCAGAATTTTGAACGATGAAGCCGATGCCATGGCGCAACTACTTGCAATCTTTGTTCGCATTCCCTCAAAACCGATGCGCCGGAAAATTCTAAATCTTCTCAATGAAATGTTTTAGCAATATCATTCGCGCATAGTCTGGGCTACCTCCCTGAGAAGACGCAGTCTTCTTTTGCATTTGGTTGATTGCCTCTCTCTTTCCTTGCAGTGTTGTCCTCCTGGGCTTAAACTCAGCAAAAATCTCGTGATTTTGGGGACAGCTCATGCAACGTACGGGCATACATTTGACAAAGCAGGGTTCGCCTGTAGGCGCAGGCAAAATCAACCTGTTTCGCAACGGCTCGCTTGTCCCCCTCAGGCCTCATCAATCAGTAGTTTTATTAGCTTATCGCAATAAAGATAAAGCTATGATCTGCCTTCATGAAAGCTATCAAGAAAAAGATCAAAATTCCGGGTTTTATGTTGGCCTACCCGATACTCGCGATGCTGATTTCACGTTCTTCCTTCCCCTGGCTCTCACCACTTTTGTGCAAGGGCAATTTAAATCCCTACGGCCAGGCCTGGAAGACAATCTTGCCTTTGAGACCTCGCAAGATGCGCGTTTGCGCTCCTCACAAATGGGGAGCCTTTATCTCAAACAAAAAGAGGCTCACCACAACGAAGCCTACCTTCAGCTGACTATCAAACGCATGGTTGTGAGTACGGCGCACACGCCGAATGGGATCACCATGGAAATCATCGCAGAGTTGCAACCGGCTGGTCTCGGTCCCTGGGCGGGGACCGCCACAGACAAAGACTTTGATAAAGATGCCGATTACCGGCTTGATATGACGTGTACCTTTAATAAAGAAACATTAGATTTTCGGTATCAAGGCGGGATTAAAAACCACAATACAAATTCAGGCATGACCCGTTATTATCCTGGCGACGAAGTCCAGACAGATCTTGCAAATCTCAACCTCAAACACCCGTTGCTTTATAATACCGGCGGCACCTACGCACTGAGCAGTGAAGGCGTACACGCAATCGATTTTCAAGGACCCACACGAATTCAACAGGTGAAATTACGCGGATGGGGATGGGGCAGTGTCTATGACAGTGATACTGTCTGGGGACGCAATGATCTTGTTTTACCCTTTTTAACAAAACCGTTTCTTGAACAATATCTCGACGCTATGAGCGCTTTTGAGGGTGAAACATTAAAAGCATCAATCAGTTTGCGTGATGGTCACCTTGGCTACCATGTTGAAGACGAAACTGAGGACTATGTAAGTCAACACCAACACCCACTCAATATTCGCGATATTGAAGCCATTGACATTGCACTAGATCTTGATCGGTTTGGCCTGGTTATGGGGATTGATGCGAAATTATCTCGCGTTCGTGCGAAAACGCGTATCGATCCGCACAAACCTAAACAAGGCCCCCGTTACACAAAGTCCTTAATGCTACCATGGGAAGTTCTGATATGCAGGGAGTTTCATCTTCCAAAATTTAGTAAATATTGGTACGGACGAAAATTGATTAAACCAGATACTTTAAAAAATGACTTTTCAGGAGTTCCTTATGGATACCCCGTTGATCCAAAGTTTTTCCAGAGCAGATCTCATGATACAGGATTTTGGTACAAAAAAATAAAATCGCTGTTTTCAAAACCGACAAAACAGCTTCCATTTAAGGCGCCAATAGGCAAGAAAACTATTGCGTGAACATTAAAAAGAGCGAAGCGTTCGGTGACTTTCAATCAAAATTATTTGATTTTTCAACACAAAAAAACCAACATCAACACATACCAAACCAGATCACAGCCTTTGTACAACCCCGGATAACCCGAATAAGAATTTTTGATAATAATTTTTCACTCTGCAGCTGTGCTTTAGCGTGATCATGATGTGCAACCTCATCTTCATAAATTGAACTGACTACCAAATAGGCATCTGGTGAAGCCTCTCTTAAATGAGTGAGCTGATGCTCGAGATGCTCTAACACCACATTTTCAACCGCAAATGTGGTTGCCGCAATTGCGGATGGCCCCATTAAACCTGTAATCATCCCTAAAAAAAACCTCCAAGACCTGTAACATGGTAACTCATACATCTGCGAACCCCGATCTTATGGAGATAGGCTTTAACAGGCAGCTGAAAAACTTCAGTTTTCATGGTTTGAATAGCAGGGCATA
>CAYZLR010000010.1:0-58076 GCA_964479275.1 uncultured Caulobacterales bacterium | reverse complement strand
AACCTTGGCTATTATAAAATAATCCCAAAATCACCGGTTTTGTTCAGAGGTCTTTTTGAGAACTCTTAAAATTTTAAGTTTACCCCCCCCTAAATACAACCCGATGAGATCTGTAATCATCTCATCGGGCTTTCAATATGGTTCATCCACAAATTAAAAGCACTAATCGGCTCAAAATGGGACAAGCATTAAAACAATCAAGCCAACTGATCATCACTGACCCGGACAACCGCTTTCCCAAAATTATCCCCCTTAAACAATCCCAAAAATGCCTCAGGCGCCTTTTCTAGTCCTTCGTACACGGATTCTCGGAAGGAAACCTTTTGACTGGCGAGTGCAGGGCCAACTTCAGCAAAAAATTGTGGTGTCAAATGCGTATAATTTGAAACAATAAAGCCTTTAGCCATAATCCCCCGACCGATCATATTAATCAAATTACTGGGCCCAGGCTGCGGATTTGTATTGTTATATTGTGCAATCATCCCGCAAAGCGCCATGCGCGCCCCAAAGGCGGCACAATTAAGCGCGGCCTCAAGATGATCACCGCCAACATTTTCAAAATAACAATCCACCCCTTTTGGCGCATGGGCTGCAAGCGCCTTCGTCAAAGCGGTTGCATCGGGATAATCTTTATAGTTCAACGCAACATCACACCCACCCTCTGATTCCAGCCATGTACATTTTTCTGCAGACCCTGCAGACCCGATCACTTTCATACCTTTTAATTTACCCAGCTGACATACAAGAGACCCCACAGCCCCAGCAGCACCAGAAACAAAGAGAGTTTCACCATCTTTGGGTTCCAAGATTTGGGTCAGTCCTACCCAAGCCGTCAAGCCTGGCATTCCCAAAACCCCGAGAAAAGCAGACAAAGGCGCCATCGCAGGATCCACTTTTTGAAGCGTAGCCCCATCAGCAACATGAAATTCTTGCCATCCTCCTGAAAATGCGACCACGTAATCACCTTCAGAAAAATCACTGTGGTTTGATGCAATAACTTGACTCACGGCACCGCCATTCAAAGGCTCATCCAAAGAAAAAGCGGGAATATAACTTTTGACATCCGGGTTCATGCGGCCCCGCATATACGGATCAACAGACATCCAAACTGTACGCAGCAAAACTTCATTCGCACCAGGCGCGCGAACATCCACTTCACGCATTTCAAATTCAGAGAGTTGCGGCGTCCCCTTCGGATAACTTTTTAGAAAAATCGCTTTGCTGGTTGTCATAATAAGGGCCTCTTACTGGAAAAATTTTAAAATTTCAGGATTTGTAAAAACCGAGCACATCACCTGGATCAACAATCATTGATAGATATGTAACGATACCACGCCCAACTGGATGTGGTGGTTCCCCATACCATGGCTTTGCCTGAAGAGCTTGTAAATTGTGCAGTTTATAGTTCGGACGCAGCAAAACCAGCAAGGCGTGATGACCTTACTTTTTCATCCAACTTCATTGTAGAAATCGTTTCTATTGCTTATAGCCGATTAGTTTTTTGACGAGCATGCTCACAATTGGGTTTAACAATTGCCTCAATTAAGGCGACCAATCATTTCGTTAATGCCCGCCATTACTTTAGCAACACCTTGATCCAAGCCGCCAATAGATTTTACAAATTCATTAGCGCTGCGGGTGAGTGTATCAATCGTCTCAGGTTCTAAAGTAAACTCTCCCCCTTCAGCCATAGCCCGCTCAAGGCCCGGCTTTATATTATTTTCAATCAGGGTTTTAAACTCACCAAGCAAACCATTTAAGCCATCTGTCTCGAGTCCTTGCAACTGATTAAACACAGCATCGAACATTTGATTATCTTGCAACATCTCAAAATCGCGCCCAAAATTCGGCAATGCAGGTAAAGCGGGTATGGCAGCAACCGCCGCTAACAATTTGCTGGCAAAATCGCGCATAGAAGGTTTTTCGGCCTGATCAGCTTCTGCTGGCACTTCCATAGTTTGATCTGTTGTCTGATTAAGTTCTTCTGGCAGATCTACAACTACGGGAGCTTCAGGCACATCATGATCAGGAGCCAACATATCCAGAATCGCCTCGAAGCCACCCTGGGTTTCTCCTAGCCCAGTTTTGAATTGGTCTAATGATCCTGATAACGTACGGGCTTGGCTCAATATTGCACTGCTAAGTGCGTTTTTTTTTGCCGCATGTTCAAAGAACAAGCCAATAACGCCACCGATAAAAGCACCGGCGCTTGTTAAGCCTAAAATTGTTATCAGATTATCTTGTAAAATTTCTATCATAATACCCTCACCAAGATCGGTAAAAAATCAGCAAAAAAAGAACTGGATGTAGTAATTTTTGGCGTGTGGCCAAATCGGCATGCGTTAATCAGCAAAATGAAACCTGTGCAACATGCGCAATAGCATCCATTATTTTTTTTGATAACGCTCTAAACGCGCACAAAGCGATGTTAATTGCACCCTTAGCTTGTGATTATGGTCACGGCTCATTTTCACTTGCCGATGACTCAACGCAATACTCTCACGAATTAAATCACCAGCATTATCAAACAGTCCGGCTTGCAAACATTCTTGCACCTTTGCCTGATCCTCTGCACTCAGCGTGACATAAAATTTATCGCTCATCGGAAAGCCCCATTCTCTTTTCCCCAATACATCTCATAAACGAACGAACCCCAATGCTGTTCTCGCCCATCTATACATCCATACACCATTGCCATAAGCCACAAATATAATGAGGCACCTGACTGACGCACACCGCATGATATTGAGCCATAATGACACACAAATGTCCATCACAAATAAGCCATGCCCCCTCTCAATCACCATTACATCGCCTTTAAGGGGCTGAAATTTCAAAAATGCGTTCTAAATTCCACAGAATCAACGACATCAACGGTGCCTTTGCCTAAAATGAGGCCTATAAAATGAGGAACCTTATTCGCTTAATCCCCTGACCGGAATTTTAATCTGCCACCAAACCTAAAGTTCCAGAATTTTCATCCAGCGCTTTCATCGTCGCTTTGTATCCCTCTTCGACGGCCAAATCATATTCATCCCAAGCTCTAAGATCGACGCCTTGAACAGCAGGCGTAATCATAATATCTGCCGGATGATAAATCATCGTGCTTTCACGCCGAGTCGTTGCCGAGCGCAACAAAAGCCCCACTATAGGAGGCGGCGTTTTAAACCCATAACGACGAACCCAGCGGAAAAACCCCGGCACATCCTTATAATCAGCTGGGTCAATCGTAGAACGGCGCGCCACGTCTATGCCGATATTAACGCCGCGGTGCGTACGAGACATAACATCAGTTGGAAAATTGTTTATCAGCCCTCCATCGACCAACAAATGATCACCCTTAACAATCGGTGGCAATATGCCCGGCAGAGAAATAGAGGCCCGCAGGGCATCTCGTACCAAACCGGTACGATGAACATAAGAAATCCCATATCGTAAATCAGCTGAGACACAAAAAAAGGGTAACCCCATTTCCTCAATTCGGACCTCACCAAAATGCTCTTGCAAGCGTTGCTCGACCACACACCCCCTGGTTAAGGATACCACGGGCAAACGAAAATCTGATAACGGATTACTGTCGACAAAAGCTTTTTTAACCCGGTAATCAACCTCTGCATCATCCCAACCAAGAGCAACACACGCTGCAATGATTCCTCCCATACTCGCGCCGCCGGCAAAATCAATCGGTACTCCGCGCTCACGTAATGCACGCACAACTCCCACATGAGCATAGGCGCGCGCGCCGCCTCCGGACAAAATGACGCCAACCGAACGCCCAGCAATCACTCTTGCCAAGCGGTTCACGGAATCTTGGCCGTGCCAATAAAAAACTCTTTGCGCATCAACCGCATCACGCCAGTCAATAACCGGGCAGGATTTTGCACCCTCCTCCAACATCACCAAGTCAACCAATCTGAATTGTCGTGCCGGAGAAACCCGATCGGCCGCCAAAGGAAAAGGTTTTGGAGGATGGGCATCACGTCTTGCAAAAACAAAAAATCGATCCGCATGGCGCAAAACAAATCGATACCAGGACGAATCATTAACCCGTGCACTGAGGATTACAATATCATGACGCAATTCGTCCTCATCAAATGCTAAGGTATCCGGGACATCTTCACGTTCAAACATGCACTCAACATCAAGACCAAAAGCTTCTACCGCAGCGGCCAATTGTTTCACCTTGTGATCAATATCGATCGAGGGCGACGAACCGATCAAGGCAAAAACTTTGGGAGACGATTTCGAATAACTGACTTGAGTTTGTTTTGAGCGCCGTAGTATAAACCGCGATAAGCTCGCAGCTAAATCAGCATGCGTTTCATGAAGGGCATCAAATTCTTGATGACTGATCGCTAAAAGCTCCGTATCACGCAGAGCATAAACACTTGCTGTATGCTTTTCGTCCAGCAAAAGAGACATTTCACCGACGGGTTCTCCAGAACCAATATAGCCAACAATCGATTTTTCTTCCCCATCTCCATCATCTCGCGCCACCACCAGGCGCCCGGAAAGGACAAAGTAAACATTCTCAGACGGAGCCCCTTGATCATAAAGAACAGACCCACCGGCAAGCGTAAACCATCGTCCTTTATCTATCAGAGCGTGACGTGTTTCGAGATCTAGCGCCTTAAAAAAATCAAGCTGATTAACACGTTTTAAAATCGTTTCCATGTGAAATTGCTAATCCTCGCCGCAAAATTTTGCAAGAGAGACATTTTATTCTCAACCTCAAACAACTTTGAATCGATCAAGATCACAAAAATTGCTCTCAGTTTTTATTTTCCCGCATTCTTGTAGGGTTGATGGAAAGGAAACACCAAATAGGCAGCCAATTGAACGCAAAATACTCCAGGCTGCGGTTTTTTTGCGTCATTTGCACCGTTAGAATCAGAGCTTTACTCTGCACTCTAATTTAGTTTTTTCTTATCCGCTTTTTTGATCACTTCCGGTTTTTTAGAAATCGGTATTGCGGTTACATTAACGCCTTCCTCAACCAAATCACCAACTTCTTCGCCGGTCGCCTCACCATAAATCGCGCGTTCTTCAACCTCACCGTAATGGATACGGCGGGCTTCTTCGGGGAACTCATCGCCAACATAATCAAAATTTTTCTCGACATACTCACGCGCACGTTCCGCAGCAGCAGCAATATTTGAGCGAATTTTCTCTAGCCGCGCCGGATCTCTGGTGATGACAGGATTACCCATCTCAGGCACCTGATCAGCGGGCGGGGCTTTTGAAGTTTGTCGATTCTTCGTGGCAGCTCCCTTAACGATCGCGGGCGACATGATCGCCTTGGTCACGTCTTCAGATCCACACGTGGGGCAAGCCAGATAGCCTTTGGCGGACTGGTCATCATAATCTGTACTATTGCGAAACCAACCTTCAAATTCATGATGTTGGGGACATTTGAGTTGATATTTGATCATAAGGCCTTTGTGATTACTGCGTAGGGCGGTTCAAGGTCAAGACTTGGAATACGCTGGCGTGTCTTTTTGACAACGGACAGGTCGATTTCAGCAAGAATAGTGCCGGGTTCATCATCGTGTTTTTCTGCCAAAATTTCCCCCCATGGATTAATAATCATCGAGTGTCCCCAGGTTTCGCGGCCATCCTCATGGTCGCCACCTTGAGCGGGCGCCACAACAAACGCCCCACATTCAATAGCACGTGCGCGCAATAATGTCTCCCAATGAGCGCGCCCGGTTTGCCGGGTGAACGCAGCAGGGATGCATAAAACTTGCGCACCTGCAGCGGCCATTTGACGGTAAAGCGCCGGAAAACGGACGTCATAACAGATCGAAAGACCCAATGTTGCAAGAGGTGTCTCAACAACTTTGGCCTCCAGTCCGGGTTGATAGATTGCGGATTCACACCAATTTTCACCGCCGGGCAAAAAAACATCAAACATATGAATTTTATCATAATGCGTTTGAATACCCCCGTCAGGGGCAAACAGGTACCCACGATTTAAGGCCCGGCTTTTGCCATCTGCATCACGCTCGTTACTCCTTAGCGCCATCGAACCGACTAGCAACCAAATCTTCAATTCCTGGGCTAACGCCGAAAATATGTTGATTTCCTCCAATTCACCCTGTTTTGGCAATGATTGGAAAAATCTCGAAGGGTTGCGATCAACAATATTCGTCATCTCGGGGGTCGCCACAAACTGAGCCCCGTTTTGTGCCGCGCTGCGGATCATTGCCGCCGCATCATGGATATTCTTTTCACGATCAAGGCCAGCGCGCATTTGCACACAGGCGGCTGTGAAAACACCGCTACCAAGATTTATATCTTCACCATCCATGAATATTAGGCAGCGTTTAGGAGCGTATCAAGTTCTCCAGAGCGCTCCAACGCTTGTAAATCATCATTGCCACCAACATGAGTCTCACCAATGAAGATTTGAGGGTAAGTCCGTTTTCCATTACTCTTGGCTAACATCTCTTCGCGCTTGGCTTTATCATATGCCGCAGATATTTCGACCACCAGAGCATTCTTTTTTTTCAACAAGCTCAAAGCACGAAAGCAGTAAGGGCACATGGGTTTTGTATAAACAGTAACGGTTTGCATAAATGGGATATCCTGAATGAAAATATGTTATCTTCTATATGGCTTGTCTGACGCCATTGACAACCCGTGCAACAACCAAAGCATCGACACAATCTGCACCATTTGCCAGGAAAGGCCTTGCACACGCGGATAATGTTGCTCCGGTGGTCATCACATCATCGATCAAAATTACGTGACGCCCTTTAAACTGCTCTTTAAACTCAGGTTTTATCGCAAATGCCCCGGATACATTGCGACGGCGACCAGATGCAGAAAGGCCCTTTTGCGGAATTGTCGCCCGATGACGTTCAATACCATCAAGGCATAGATTCGCCTGAGTTAGTTTTGCCATTTCCTTTGCCAGTAGAGCTGATTGATTAAATCGCCGCGCAATAATACGATCACGGTGCAAGGGGACGGGAACCAAAATCGATTCAGGTCTTAATAATGATCGCGACACGCGCACCAACCAGCGGGCGAGTAATGGCGCAAGATCTGTGCTATCGCGATGTTTGAAAGAAATAATGAGCGGGCGAGAACAATCGTCATAAACGACAGCGCAACGCGCTTTGTTGAAATCATGGGCATCGGTCAAACAATGAGCACACAAAATACCTTCACCATGTTCAATAGCAAAAGGGAGTGAGCATCTGCTACAAAAGGGGGGCTCAATGAAATGAAGCCTGACCCACCCCTTACCACTGAGCATGCCGGCTTGGTCAACAATTTCACCGCTAACCGGGCAATAAGCAGGCACCAACTGGTCGATGACAGGGCGTAGCAATCGCTTCCCACCGCTTTGGAAATGTCTCCATTGCCCACTAAAGGCAGATAAAATTGATATTAAACCCGCTCTATCAGAAAAGCGCTTTAAGGCTTTATCGTGGTGTGAATGTGATTGAGGCAATCCCATAGCCTCAATCATAATAGCCCCAGGCTCAGGATAAAACCTTTTTCACCATTTATTTTGACATTCATTACGCACATCATTTTAATTGAGATCCATACTATACCGCTATAAAAACACCGCTTAACACCGAACGGTGGTCTCACTGCAATTTCCACTTCCATACTCACTCTATATTACCAATCAAAGGTCACCACCATGCCATCAAAGCCGGTCACCGCAGGGCAAGTACCAAAAATTTTTAATCGCCAAAGATGGCGCATGCATCGCAAACGCGGTGCCATTGTCGCACGATCAAATTTTTCAGATTATGATTTTCTGTATCGCCGCGCGATGGTTGATATTGTTGACCGATTAGAGACAGTAAAACGCTCCTTTGACAAAGCCTTGTTCTATGGAGTTGGAGACCTGACATCCCTACTGACGCCAAGTTGCGGCGTTGGGACCATTTTTCACGCTGATATCGTAGAAGAACGTCTATCGGCAGGAGCACAAAATAATCTCTACACGGTTTATGATGAAGAGAACATCCCATTTGCGCCATCAAGTCTGGATTTAGTTGTCAGCTTAATGACACTTCATAATGTTAATGATCTTATCGGAGCACTTAGCCAATACCGTCTAGCGTTAAAACCTGACGGTCTTTTTATTGCCGCTTTATTTGCTGGTAATACGCTCGACACTCTCAAAAAATCGTTGATGATCGCGGAGTTGAAACAAAAAAACGGCGCGAGCTCAAGGGTTCACCCGTTTGCCGATATCAAAGACATCGGTAACGCTCTCACCAGAGCGGGCCTAACCTTGCCGGTCACCGATCTCGATACCGTCTCGATTCAATATCAAGATCCTCACAAAATTTTTCAAGATTTACGCGTGATGGGAGAAACAAATTGCATGGAGGGAGAAACAACTCCCTTGACCAAAACCATATATGGTGAAGCCCTGGCTCAAATGCGTGAGCAACACACCAACACACAATTGACTTTTGATATCGTTTACGCAACGGCTTGGTCTCCCGATCCCGGGCAACAAAAGCCGGCAAAACGGGGCAGCGCTACAATTTTATTTGAAAAAGCAATTCAAGATCAGTATTAATTATTGGTTAACCGCTTCATCAATGGCATCCGAGATTTGTTTGTAGTTATCGTTTTGAATATCCGCGACATCTCTGACATTGGTCACGATAACCAAGAAAATTAGTCCTGCTATCAATGAATATTCAATAGCAGTCGCACCAGACTGATCTGAGATAAATGCATTTAGTTTCTGTTTAAATAAATTTACCATAATATCTCTCTTAACTGCGCTGCCAGCGGACGATCTGCTAGAGGCATGTTATATGACAACAATTCCTCAGCTTTAACCCACTTAATAGACTGTCCCTCTAACCCAACTGGCATGTTTTGCCATTTACGACAGACAAAAAGTAGCATCAAAAGATGAACATCCTCTAAACTTTCGCGCTCCTCCTCCATTTTACCCGAAAAAAAACCAACCGGAGCCAAACATGATTTCTCCGTATCAACCCCAAGTTCTTCTCGTAATTCACGAACAAGTCCCTCTTCAGGGGTCTCGGAGTCGATAATCTTACCGCCGGGAAACTCCCATAATCCAGCGAGACTTTTATTTGCCGGGCGCTGCGCTATTAGAACCCGCCCATCTGAATCAATAAGCGCTACAGCTGCAACAAGTACTACTTTTGACATCTTCTTGCCTTTTTTACGCCTAACCCATGAAGAGGTCGTTAAGAAAATTGGTTAATCAAAATCATTTATTAGAATTGCTTGTATTAGGATACGTTAATTTACCGGAATAATGGCACGTTAATTGATTCCATTTTTGTTGTTACCATGCTCAACGATCACAACCTGTTTTTGCTCTTTCAATTCGGATAGCGTCGATGACACCGCCCTTAGGGTCAAAAACCGTTCGATGCTATCGCGCACATCTTCAAAACTTACGCCTTCAGCGGTTCTTCGCTCAAGAATTTCAACAACATTCCAGCCATCATCAGTCTCAAACGGCGGCGCGATGGCACCCGCTTTATAAGCAAAAACATTTTGTGCAAATTTTTCTGAAACCATATCTCTCGTGATGTAGCCAGTATCACCGCCATGAGGGGCTGTACCCCTGTCAAGAGAGCGGCTTTTGGCCAAATTGCCAAAATCTGCACCGCGATCAATTGCACTGATGATTGAAATGGCATCTGCCTTTGTTTTCACCAAAATATGACGCGCACGAATTTCTTCTCCTAAATGCGCAATATCAGACTGCGTTTCATAAAAGTCCAACACGCTTTTTTCAGTAACATTTTCCGCCACAACTTCATCAATATAAGCGGCTGCAATGATGCGCTCGCTTGCCACTTGCAGTCGAACCTGCAAATCCTCCTGATCCGATAAACCTTTCTCGGCAGCAGCTTCAACCAAAACTAATTGATCAACAAAACTAATAACCAACTCACGTGTAAATTCTGTATCTATTTGCAAATTCTCATCGGGGCCAATGGCATTCGCACTTCTAGCAGCGGCCTCAACTTCCTTCAAACGAATATATCGCCCGCCAATTCGAGCCATAACAGGGTTAGTTTCAAGAGTGGTTATGTTGGATTGAGGCCGCCGTTGCCCCTCCCGCAACTTTCGTTCAGCACTAAGTATACCATCCACAGCCCATAAACTAAAGATGATCGATATCAGACCGAAGAGCGCCATATATCCACGTCCAGATCGGGTTGGCACCCACTGGAGAAAAGCGCGCACGGCATCCAAAATCCAATCGGTGAGGATAATGACCCCACTCGACAAAAGACGCCAATATCGCAAAATTGCGCGCCACAACGCTTTATCAATTGCATGCGCACGTGACCAAATACCGATCACGACGGCGCAAAGCCCGTTCCAGGCATTCAAAACCCATAATAGGGGCAATACCTTGCCTGAAGCCGATTTTTTCTTCAGCCTTGCTTGAGGCTGCGGCGTTTGCCCAGATGCATGAGCTGATGAAGCATGAGCTGATATTGGCTTAGCGCTGGCGCTGTTCCGGGGGCTAAGAGGTTTTTCATCCGCAAATTCGGAGACATCACGCGGTGCGGCCGTTTCAGGTAGCACTTCTATCCCATGACGAAATGTCTTACCCGCCCCTTTTTTGCGTTTTAAACGATCCAATTGGCTCTCAATTTTATTGCTATCTTCCTCGTTGGCCTTAATCTGAGATGATCGACGGTTAGAAAAACCCTCATTTCTCGAAGCCATGACTGCGGTCCTATCAACAATTAAAGCAAAATTTTCATCATACGCGCCCCAGCCAGAACATTGTGGCATGATTCAACATAAACCTCAGACTAAGCGCCGTAAATGCGTCTAAAAGCTTAAAAATACTAATTTTTGAACAGATTCCCAGACCACCTTTCGTTGACACACCCATAGTGCGGTCTTATCTGTGCATTCAAGTCATAAATCTCTGACAGACACTCTTCCCGAAGTCCCTCTTTTCGGGCTGGAAAAAATTACAAGGACATAGGCTCATGGCGCTTGGCGGCATCGCACAAAAAATTTTCGGCTCGGCAAATGACCGACGCCTCAAACCATTATGGAAGAGGGTTGCTATCATAAATGGTCTTGAAGAAGAAATTGCGGCCCTGAGTGATCAGGCGTTAGCAGCACAGACCGTCAAACTTCGTAACCGTCTTGAAGGCGGCGAAACCTTGGATGATGTTCTAGAAGAAGCGTTTGCCACTGTGCGTGAAGGCGCAAAACGGGCTCTCGGCCAGCGCCATTATGATGTTCAATTGGTTGGCGGGATGGTTCTCCACCAAGGTGACATTTCAGAAATGAAAACCGGAGAAGGGAAAACGCTGGTTGCAACGCTTGCGGCGTACCTCAACGCCCTTGAAGGCAAAGGTGTTCATGTCATTACGGTGAATGATTACCTAGCCAGTCGTGATGCGGAGTGGATGGGCAGAGTTTATGAACAACTCGGCATGACCACGGGCTGCATTATTAACGGCCTGGATGATTTCCAACGCCGGGAAGCCTACGCTGCAGATATTACTTATGGAACAAATAATGAATTAGGCTTCGATTATCTGCGCGATAATATGAAAGCTTCCCTTGATCAGATGGTGCAACGCGGCCATGCCTTTGCCATTGTCGATGAAGTTGACTCCATCTTAATTGACGAGGCGCGCACCCCGCTGATTATCTCGGGTCCGACAGATGATAAGTCTGAACTCTACATCAGCATTGATGGCCTGATCCCACAATTAGTTGAAGAGCATTATGAGCTTGATGAAAAAACCCGCTCTGTCTCCCTCACCGAAGAGGGGCATGAATTTATGGAAGGATTGCTCGCGCAAGCTAATCTTTTACAAGGAGAAAGCCTTTATGACGCGGCTAATGTCTCGGTTGTTCACCATGTCAATCAAGCCCTGAAAGCCCATAAAGTTTTTCAACGCGATAAAGATTATATCGTTCGCAATAATCAGGTGATGATTATTGATGAATTTACTGGCCGGATGATGGAAGGGCGTCGTTGGTCAGACGGTCTCCATCAGGCCGTCGAGGCCAAAGAAAGGGCTGATATTCAGCCCGAAAATCAAACGCTAGCCTCGATTACGTTTCAAAATTATTTTCGATTATATAAAAAACTTGCTGGCATGACCGGGACAGCCCTAACCGAAGAAGGTGAGTTTGCAGACATTTACTCCTTAAATGTTTTGGAAATCCCCACAAACAAACCCATCGCCCGTGATGATATGGACGATGAACTCTACATGACGGCCGATGAAAAATACAAAGCCATCGTCATGCAAATTGCTGACTGTGTACAACGAGGACAACCTGTGCTTGTGGGCACAGTATCGATTGAAAATTCAGAATTACTCTCTGGTCTCTTAAGTGATAAAAAGCTTTTCAAGACTATAGCCCAAGACCTGACAGAGCGCGCCCAGGAGCTAAAAGAAAAGCAGGCTGACCTCAAAAAGGAAATGCTTGATCACGCCAATTATCTTAATCAGATTTCAACAAAGAAAATTCCGATCGAGCATAATGTTTTAAACGCGCGCTATCATGAGCAGGAAGCAGAAATCATCGCGACAGCCGGTGTACCGGGGACAGTAACCATTGCTACCAATATGGCCGGGCGTGGCACCGACATACAATTGGGCGGTGCGGTTGAAATTGAAGTGATGAAGTCCATCACTGAAGAGGACGATGAAGAGACGATTGCCCGCAAACGCAGTGAAGTTGAGAAATCTGTTGAAGCCCTCAAACAACAAGCACTAGAGGCGGGTGGACTATTTGTTCTGGCGACTGAACGTCATGAAAGTCGCCGGATAGACAATCAACTCCGTGGTCGCTCTGGCCGCCAAGGAGATCCAGGAACAACCAAATTTTTCCTCTCTCTTGAAGATGATTTAATGCGGATATTTGGCGCCGGCATGGAAAAAATGCTGAAACGGTTTGGCATCCAACCCGACGAATCAATTGAACATCCATGGTTTACAAAAGCGGTAGAGACAGCGCAGAAAAAAGTTGAACAACGTAATTTCGATATCAGGAAAAATGTTCTTAAATTTGACGACGTTAAAAATGATCAGCGTAAAGCCATTTTTGATCAACGTATTGAATTTATGTCAGCGGAAACAGTTGATGAAATTGTCGACGAAATGCGCGAACAGCTGGTTGAAGACCAGGTTGCTCTATTTATCCCCCCCAAATCTTATGCTGAACAATGGGATGTTGAGGGATTGGCGAACGAACTTGATGAGGTCTATGGCAAGCCATTTCGGGTAAAATCCTGGGCCGATGAAGAAGGGGTCGCGGATACTGAAATCATTGAGCGGTTGCAAGAAGATGTCAAAAAACTCGCTGCCGCGCGCGCCGTTGAGGTTGGACCAGAAAATATGCGACAAGCAGAAAAGGCTGTTTTATTACATGTCCTTGACAATAATTGGCGCGAGCATCTCCAACAGCTCGATCATCTGCAATCTGTCGTTGGGTTGCGCGGCTACGGGCAACGCGACCCGATCAATGAATTCAAAACGGAAGCCTTCGCTTTGTTTGAAAGTCTTTTAGACACATTGCGCCGCGATGTTATCAAATTACTTATGCATGCCCAAATCCAAAATCCTGAAACTATTGTGCCCGAGCGCAAAGACATTCCCATGACGGAAACACATGCCAATCCCGTCACGGGTGAAAACGAGATGGAGCCAAGGAAGAATAACCCGGTAACGCTTGGCTCTGCGGGCCACGGAACATTACGCGCCCGGCGCAGCGCAGCGCAGCTTGACCCCAAAAATCCGGAAACCTGGGGGCGGGTCTCGCGCAATGCACCATGCCCATGTGGCTCGGGCAATAAATATAAACATTGCCACGGGACGATTTAACAACAATCCCGCCCGTTTACAGTTAGGGTGTATAATGAATGCCTTCGCCACTTGAATGGCGGTCGGTTGATCGCCTGGAAATGCAAATAAAAACTTAAAATGCCGAGATCGCTCCTTGCGAAAAGAAGAACTCTAAAAGGTGACTTCCGCGCATTATCTTTATTAGCGCAATCATGGGTGACTTGACTCTTTCTAAGGGCTGGCTAGGCAAAATTGCATAGCAATACCAGATGCCCATCATGTACTGCTACCGACAAAGAGGTTGATCATGACACAGACTAAACCAATTCTTTACGGGGGAAAGCTTTCCTATTTTTCGGGAAAAGCTCGCGCTTATTTACACTACAAAAAGATCGATTTTAGTGAAGAGAAAGCAACACCTAAAATTTACAAAACGATCATCATGCCCCGCATCGGATATCCCATGATTCCAGTGACACTTATGCCTGATGATACTATCATTCAAGACACAACAGAACTCATGGATTATTATGATGCCCGTAGAGAGCCGCGTGCCGTCACCCCGCCAACGCCGCGCCAGAGATTGGTCTCTAGCCTGATGGAGCTTTATGGCGATGAATGGCTGGTGATCCCCGCCATGCATTATCGCTGGGTTTATAATCGCGATTTTGCTCTTGCCGAATTTGGGACTCTGGCCCTGCCCCATGGCAATAAACAGGAACAATATGAAGTCGGTGAAAAAGCAGCAAAGATGTTTGAAGGCTCTGTGCCGCTTTTAGGGGCAACCCGCGAGGCAGCCCCCGCAATCGAGAAATCCTATATCACGCTCCTCCATGACCTGAACGTCCATTTTGAAATCCACGATTTTCTATTAGGGGGCAAACCCTGTGCCGGTGATTTTGGTTTAATCGGCCCGCTTTATGCGCACCTTTATCGCGATCCGGCGTCAGGCGAGATTATGAAGCGCGAAGCCCCCGCCGTTACAAAATGGGTTGAGCGCATGATTGCAGATCCCCTTCTTGTTGAGGGGGATTTTTTACCAAACGACGCCATTCCTGATACGTTATTGCCTGTTCTGTCACGAATGATGGACGAACAAGGCCCTTGTTTGATGGATATAATCGCCAAAGTCAGCGATTTTAAATCACAAAACCCTAACAAGAAAATTCCCCGTGCGATCGGTATGCACCCTTTCACAGTAGAGGGCACAACCGCAAACAGATTGATTTTTCCGTATACCCAATGGTTAGCCCAGCGCGCTTTCGAGCCCGTGCACGCTCTTACCAACGATGGAAAACAAGGTGTCAATCAGCTGCTAACGAAAATTGGCAGTCAGGACTTTATCGATATTGCGTTTAAAACCCCTGTCACTCGCAAAAACCATAGACTCGTCTGGCGCGATTAGACGACATTCAGGCGCGGCTGAATAGATAATGCACGAGCAAGCGACGTGATCAAACTTTGCGCTTTGTCCAACTCATAGGCTTGCGCGGTGCCAACGCCCCAAACAGGGCTCGGCCAGGCCTCATCATCTTCGTGCCGGGCCATGACATGAACATGGAGCTGACGGACCTGATTGCCAAAAGTAGCAACATTGATTTTCTTGCACCCCGACTGAGTCTCCACCGCTTCACTCACTTGTACAATTTCTTCCATCAATAAGGACCGGTCCCCCCTGGAGAGTTCATAGAGCTCACTAACACCCGCAATTCTTGGCACGAGGATCGCCCACAAAAACCGAGCATCATTCATTAAAACCAGACTGCACAAATCCAATTCGCCAATAGCGTGCGTATCGCTGGACAGTGTCGGGTCGAGAGTGAAATCTGTAGCCATTGGTGATTTTCCTTATCAAACTGAAAAATTTATGAGATTTTCACTTATACCCGAATTACTGCGATAAATGACTAGCTTTTCGGGTAAAACTTTGCCTAAATCAGGGTTCAAAAAACCCACCGCACTTGATTTTTAATCACGAAGGAAAAGCGGAGGCCAAAAATCGGGATCCGTGGGCATTCATATTAGAAGTCCATGATATTAACCCGAGCAGATTCTAGTATGGAGGTTAATTTGGTAACCCAGAGCGAAAATACTATAAAAGACAGCAAGACATTTCTCGGCCACCCGAGGGGCTTATATGTTCTATTTTTCACAGAAATGTGGGAGCGCTTTTCCTATTACGGGATGCGCGGCTTATTAGTCTT
Source organism: uncultured Caulobacterales bacterium (assembly GCA_964479275.1). Taxonomy (GTDB): domain Bacteria; phylum Pseudomonadota; class Alphaproteobacteria; order Caulobacterales; family Parvularculaceae; genus CALLPQ01. The sequence goes on along the minus strand of CAYZLR010000010.1, from coordinate 42,061 downwards.
ATATCTCACCCAGCATTTTCTTTTTTCCGATGAAACCTCCTCAGTCATGTATGGGGTCTACACAGCCTTGGTCTATGTGATGACAATTATTGGCGGATCGCTGGCTGATAAATATCTCGGCCAGAGAAAAGCTGTGACTTATGGCGCTATTCTTCTGGTGCTCGGCCATGGCACCATGGCCTTTGAGGGGGCGGGCTCAACAGAGTACCTTACTTACCAAGGCACAGATTACGTGATCACCCTGGATGGCCGCGGCGGCGATGCGCCACAAATTATTAAATCTGCTGAAGGGCAATCGCGCATAACATTCAGCGATGACGGAAAATTCCTCCAAGTTGCGAACCCAGCCACAGTTGGCTTACCTGATAATATTCCCGTTTCCGATTATCAAACCCGTATCGAGAAACAAGAACTCTTTGTCTGGATTCTCTATCTCGCATTAGGCTTGATAATTGCCGGTGTTGGTTTTCTCAAAGCCAATATCTCGACAATTGTTGGGGCTCTCTACGATGTTGGTGATGTAAGACGAGACTCAGGGTTTTCAATTTTTTACATGGGCATTAATCTTGGTTCACTTCTGTCCTCCCTGACAATTGGGATCATTGGAATCAAATATGGCTGGAACTGGGGATTTGGACTGGCTGGGATCGGCATGGTTGCTGGCCTCATTGTCTTTATGTGGGGGCAAAAATTCCTCGACGGCGCAGCGGAGCCACCAGATCCAGCTAAGCTGAAAGAAAAGGCATTTGGCCCATTTAATGTCGAAACAATGTGTTACCTTGCCGGTGTGGGCATCGTAATTTTAGCAATTGCATTGATCTATACTGCAACCGTAGACCTTGGCAGCGTTGACATGAAAGCCATTCGTAACGGTGTACTTGCTGGATTAGGTATTGTGACATTTATTGGTTTCATCGTGTACTCTGTCACCAGACTCAAAGGCGTTGAACGCGATCGTATGCTCGCTGCCACTTATTTTGTTGTGGCTCAAATTCCGTTCTGGGCGCTTTTCGAACAAGCTGGATCTTCACTAACTCTGTTTACGGCCCGTCTGGTTGACCGTGATATTTTTGGCTGGACAGTCCCAACACCCGTATTTCAAGGACTAAATGCGGGCTATATTGTGATTTTTGCACCAATCATTGCTTGGCTATGGCTTGCATTGGCCAAGAAACGCCTCAACCCATCAGCGCCCGTGAAGTTTGCAATTGGTGTTTTCCTGGCGGGGCTTGGGTTTTTGTCTCTCGTCGCAGGGATTAAAGCATCCGGCTCTTCAGGGTTAACAGCTGTTGGCTTTATATTCCTGATCTACTGGATTCATACAATGGGTGAATTACTCGTATCGCCGGTTGGTTTATCATCAGTGACAAAATTAGCCCCTGCTCGCATGGTTGGTTTAACTATGGGGGCATGGTTCCTGTATTCAGGATTATCTAATTATCTCGCTGGTGTCATCGCGGCCAGCACGGGCGCAGAAACACTCGGTGGTCAACTCACTGATGTCGCTACAGCGAAAGCCACTTATGTAACGGTGTACACAAATGTCGCTTATGTCGCGATGGGAATCGCCGTGGTGATGTTAATCATCTCCCCCATCATCAAGAAAATGATGCATGGCGCTGATTAACCGATCCAAATCACGAAGACTAAAACCCGCCTAGATTGGCGGGTTTTTTTATGAAAAGCACGCATTTCCCGCGTTTATAGTGTCCCCCTTTGGCAAAAATCTTGCACGCTCAGTATATCATTTAAGATGAGGTCCGGCGACACAAACGGGTTTTGCGGATAAATACCAATGATTATTCGCGTTAGAAACGTGTAGACACTAAAGCCTGGAGCTCGCATTCTGCTCCATCCAAATGCAGGACGCACCAGAAAACCGGGGAACGATAAAAGTGAATTCAACCCAAGCAGACGCTATGAACGCCTGGAGTGATCCCGGAACAGCGGATCAAGATATAGGCGCGCCCCATCAATCTCATTTACCACATTTATGCGCACCCACTGTGAACACCCTCACCGACCAAACTTGGGTTCATAAGCAATATGCAACTGGATTTGTGATTCCCGCTCTATCAAGTCTGTTGATGGCTCTATCGGCCATTGCCCTTAGGCTCGAATCTACAAGTTTTATTTTAGCACCGCCGATTATCCTATCAACCTACATGGCCTTCCTTCTATTCAACCGTCATGCAATCAATTCTCGAGTGACGTTGTTTTCAGATAGCCTGAATGGTCAACTCTCTCTCCTCATCTTTATACTGGCAACATATTGCGGCATCACGGCAGGCCTATTGCTGCACTTTGGGGGCACACAGATATTATCCAGTTTGACAATATGGATAACTCTTAGCGCGACAAGTTTATGCGCCATCGGGCGAATATCGTTCTCGCATATCATTGCCACATTTACTTTATTTTTCCTCCCCCTGACAGTCATGCTGACCAGCACCGGTGATCCTTATTTTATCACCCTTGCACTCTTATACATCACCGCAAGCATTGGCGTTGTCTATGCATACACCAGCATACAAATTAAATTTTCAAAAATGGAAAACGCTTATGAAGCGCAAAATCAAACGATAAAAATTCTTCAAGACCGTCATAGCGATTTTCTTCAGCAATCGCGCAGCTGGGGCTGGGAAAGCGATGAACATCATCATTTATCTTTTTTAACGCCCAATTTTGAAAGCCTCACCAACATACCTGCCAACAGGTTAATTACGCCTAAGACGTCGCAACCCCTTAAGGCATTTGAACAGCATTTAGATGAAAAAGATTGGCAATCACTTGAAGAAAAAATAGCCAGCCAAGCTTCTTTTAATAACTTAGAAGTTAAGTTTTATCCTGAAGGGTATAAAAATTTGCAGGCTGCCCCTCAAAATGAAACCTGCCTGGAGCGCCCCTTTAAGGTTTACACTTTTTCTGTACGCGCACTATACAATCAAGAAAACGAGCTTACGGGTTATCGTGGTTGGGCTGTTGATATAACACAATCTGCCACCTTCAAAGAAAAACAAAAAACCTTTCAAACAACACTTGAGCGCAAAGTCTTATTTCGCACGAAAATTCTTCATGAAGAAATTTCCAATCTTAACACCGAGAAAACCCATTATGAAAAACAAGTTTCGGCTCAGGGTAAATTGATCACCAACATCAGCACCAGAATTCATTATTCCGCGCAAAAAATTTCCCATGCCGCACAGCAATTCACGAGAGAAAATAGAAATTTTGCCCTCATCGAGTCTAAGTCATTGCAGCACTTAGCGGAAAATATTCCTTATTTGGTGACCATGGAAACCAAGATCAACGAAAACACCAATATGATTGTTTCTCTTGATGATTTAGTGCGCGAAACCGTACACGCCCTTAATCACCAGGCAAAAAGCAAGTCTATTAATTTGATTTTCCCAACCCTGAGTGGGTTGGAAGTTTTTGGTAATGCGACAATGCTTAGAAAGGCTTTATATGAGATAGGCCTAAACGCAATCAGTTACTCTCCGGCCAATAGTAGCATTACAATAAAAGTGATGAATAATTCCCGAGGGATTAACATCTCGGTATACGATCATGGCCTTGAGATTAATCCTGCAATCATTGAGCATGTCACCTCATTACTCGCCCTCGAGAAAATCGGATTTCTAGATATGATTATCGAGGAGCATGGTATGGGCCTGTCTATTGCTGCAAAAATGATCCATATGCACAATGGCACTCTGATTTTTGAGCGCAAAGATAACAATCAAGGCAATATCACCTCTATCCACCTGAACCGGGCAAGGCTATTAAATGGATAGAGCATTCCAAGTTTTGATAGAACCGTATCCTGTGTTTCATACATAGTGTAACCACTTTTGTAACTCGATTGCCTCGATGAGTTTTATGATTTCATCTGTAACACTATCGGCGGTTCATTGTATGTCGGTTCGCATGGCCTGCGTTATTTTCGAGAAAAGTTGTTCGGTAGAATTAAGGCTTGGACGGTACGCTCACATATACCCAACTAGCAAACTTAGTTTCTTTGTAAGTCAACAATTCTTAGAGGCAAACAGCTCAATCTTATTCTTGAACCGTTTTAAACTCCTGCGCCACCTACTGTTAAGGCATCGACTTTAATGGTGGGTTGCCCGACACCAACAGGTACACCTTGACCGGCTTTACCGCAGACGCCGATCCCTGGATCCAGTGCAAAATCATTCCCAATCATGGACACACGCGTCATCGCGGTCGGCCCGTCGCCGATGAGCGCCACATTCTTTAATGGCGCGCCTACTTTCCCGCCTTGCACTCGGTAGGCTTCGGTACAATTAAATACAAATTTACCGGAAGTGATATCCACTTGACCTCCAGAAAAATTCACCGCGTAAATACCATCTTTAACAGTGGCTAAAATTTCTTCGGGTTCCCGGTCGCCGCTGAGCATAAAAGTATTGGTCATTCTCGGCATAGGCTGATGCGCATAGGACTCTCTGCGACCATTGCCGGTCGCTGCGACGCCCATCAGGCGCGCATTCATGCGATCTTGCATATACCCTTTCAAGATACCATCCTCGATCAATACATTACGTGCGGAAGGCGTGCCTTCATCATCAACGGTTATTGAACCCCTACGCCCCGAAAGAGTCCCATCATCAATGACAGTGACTCCCGGCGCGGCTACCTGTTCTCCAATCCGACCTGAAAACGCAGAAGTTTCCTTGCGATTGAAATCCCCCTCCAAGCCATGCCCCACCGCTTCATGCAGCAAAACACCCGTCCAACCGGGGCCGAGAACAACTTCCATTTCCCCCGCAGGAGCGGGCTCTGCCTCTAAATTAATCAAGGCCTGGCGCAAAGCCTCATCAACCTGACCTTGCCATGCCATCGGGTCGATAAAGCGGCTATATGACTCGCGACCGCCAGTTCCATGTGAGCCAGTTTCCTGACGATCCCCCTGACCTGCAGTGATTGACACATTTAACCGGACTAATGGCCTGAAATCACGAACCACTTCCCCGCCAGGCCGCATAATCTCTATTGCTGACCATTCTCCGGTGAGCGAACACGAAACTTGCCGCACACGCTCATCTTTAGAACGCGCATAGTCATTAATCGATTCGAGTAATTTGGTCTTTTGCCCAAAGCTACCCCCCTCCAAGGGGTTGTCATCGGGATAAAGTTTGGCATTCGTGCGTGCGGGTCCAGCACCGTAGACCATATCCTTACCCGATTTGATGGACTGTACAGCGGCAGCAGCACGTTTTAACGCATCTTCTGATAAATCAGAGGCATGGGCATAACCGCTAGTCTCGCCGCAAACTGTACGCAGGCCAAAACCTTGACTCACATCATAGTTAGCTGTTTTTAAACGATTATCATCAAAAAAAAAGGCTTCTGACTGGGCGTATTCCAAGTAAAGCTCGCCATCTTCAGCCCCCCTAAGCGCATCATCTACGATCGATTGCGTGCGGGAGAGATCAAGGTCGGTTCGGGAAAAAAAGAGTGATTTCGTCATGACTTTAGAGGTAAGGCCTTCCCTCTTTCTCGGCAAGCCATAATCGCGAATATGGGAGAGTATTTTTTCTGTTTTTGAAAAGCACCTGAAAAGTAAAAGAAATGCAGATTAGTGCGACTTTTTTTCCGCGACTAATCCTTGTCCCCATGGGTTATAAATGCCAATAAGAACGCCAGAATAAGACACGGAACATTGAGTTCGATTGTGCGCAGAATACAAAAAATGAAGAGACGCAGGATTTTATGAAAAATATCATCGCCAAATCATTAATTACCGGTGCCGTCATCTCTGGATTGACCAGCCTTGCAGGAATGATGCAAGCCGCGAGCGCACTCCCTGAAAAAGGGGGATATACATTGCTCGAAGCCAGCTCCCCAATCGCCACGGAAGTTCACCTCTTCCATAATTGGATTTTAATGCCCATTATGGTTGTGATCAGTGTTTTTGTATTGGCGCTGCTATTGTTCGTTGTGACAAAATTCAGCGCAAAAGCAAATCCGGTTCCCAACCGTTTTAGCCACAATACATTACTCGAAGTGGTTTGGACCATCATCCCCATTTTGATCTTGCTTTTCATTTCGTTGTTCTCCTTTGAACTCTTATTCAAAGAAGACGTCATCCCTGATGGTAAGCAGGTGATAGCACAAGCGGCAAATGGGCAATCAGAATTTGTATTCGCAAATGATTTTAATCCTCGTCGCATGGTCACCAAGAAGCATCATCTGGATGTTGTCATTGCCAATGCAGAATCACAGCGTAAATTAAAATATAAAAAAGATTATACAGTTACAGGCTTTGGCAAGGAAACGCTGCAAGTCAAACTCAATCAACCTGCAAGCTCAGGAGAACGAGTTATCATTCGTGGCGGGCGCACAAGAGTAGGTGCCGATTCAATACTTGATATGCTGGTTAATGCTAGCGCGGGTGAAATTGCCCTTGCCCCGACTGTCACCCTGAAGGCAACAGGGCGACAGTGGTTATGGCAGTATAACTATCCTGAATTTGGCGATTTTGAATTCAACGCTCTAATGACAGCCAAAGAGGAGACTACTCCCGAGCTGTATCTCTTTGAAACCGATAATCATGTTGTCCTCCCCGTTGGTGAAACAATACGCTTGATTACGACAGCCGCCGATGTGATCCACGCTTGGGCCATGCCAGCTTTTACCGTCAAGATTGATGCTGTTCCTGGCCGTAACAATGAAACATGGTTCAAGGCAGATCGTACGGGCATGTATTATGGTCAGTGCTCAGAGATTTGCGGTAAAGATCATTCATTTATGCCGATCGCCGTTAAAATTGTGACGCGCCCTGAATTTGAAGCATGGGTCGATCAGCAACGCGCACTTGCCGGCATGGACCCCATGTTCGCGCCAAATCTTATTAGAGTTGCAGACGCAACCCCAACAACCCATTAATCAGAGAAGAGTTTTTTTATTATGGCCGATACAGCACACACCCATAGTGATGAACATCACGATCATAAACCTCCGTTTCTGACACGGTGGTTGTTCTCAACAAATCACAAAGACATTGGTACGCTCTATCTGATCTTCGCAATCTTTGCGGGCATCATTGGTGGCGGTATGTCAGGCTTAATGCGCGCTGAACTCGCAGAACCAGGCATTACCGTTTTGACCATGTTCGCTAATGATCTGGAATCTGCGAAAAATTTCTACAATGTTTTAATCACCTATCATGGCTTGATCATGATTTTCTTCATGGTGATGCCCGCACTGATTGGCGGGTTCGGGAACTGGTTTGTTCCCATCATGATCGGCGCCCCTGATATGGCATTCCCGCGGATGAATAATATTTCGTTCTGGCTTTATGGCGCCTCTGGCGTTCTGATGACTTTGTCTCTCTTTGCCCCTGGCTTTTCCGGGCAAGTTGGGTTTGGGGGTGGTTGGGTCCTTTATCCGCCGCTTTCGACTTCATCTCCCGGCCCTGCGATGGATTTGCTGATCCTGTCGCTTCACCTTGCCGGGGCTTCCTCAATTCTAGGAGCGATTAACTTCATCACCACCATTTTTAATATGCGGGCACCGGGCATGACCCTTCATAAAATGCCGCTTTTTGCATGGTCTGTTTTGGTAACAGCCTTTTTGTTGGTGCTCTCTTTGCCGGTACTTGCTGGGGCAATCACTATGCTCTTGACCGATCGAAATTTTGGTACATCCTTTTTTGATGCCACCGGCGGCGGTGATCCTATTCTTTACCAACATTTATTTTGGTTCTTTGGCCACCCAGAAGTCTACATTCTCATTCTGCCGGGCTTTGGCATAATCTCTCATATTATCTCGACCTTTTCGAAAAAACCAATTTTTGGCTATCTCGGCATGGCTTATGCGATGGTCGGCATCGGATTTGTCGGATTTATCGTCTGGGCACACCACATGTACACCGTCGGTCTTTCCGTCAATATGAAAGCCTACTTTGTTATGGCAACCATGGTGATCGCGGTGCCGACTGGGATCAAAATCTTCTCATGGATAGCGACGATGTGGGGGGGCTCAATTACGCTAAAAACCCCAATGCTTTGGGCCATTGGGTTTATTTTCCTCTTCACAGTTGGGGGCGTTACCGGCGTTCTTTTGGCAAATGCCGGCATCGACCATTACATGCATGATACATATTACGTGGTCGCACATTTTCATTATGTGCTCTCCCTTGGCGCAGTATTTGCGATTTTTGCCGGCTGGTATTACTGGTTCTCCAAAATGTATGGTGTTGAATATCGCGAATGGCTCGGCAAGTTACATTTCTGGCTGATGTTTATCGGCGTGAATGTTATTTTCTTCCCGCAACATTTTCTTGGCCTCCAAGGCATGCCGCGTCGCTATATTGATTACAATGTTGCCTTTGCGAAATGGAACTGGGTTTCCTCCGTCGGATATGGGATCACGCTGGTTGCCATGTTTGTATTTCTCATCGCAATGATTGATGCTTTCTTCATCTACAGAAAAAAAGCCGTCGCAAATCCTTGGGGCGAAGGGGCAACAACACTGGAATGGACATTACCGTCTCCCCCCCCCTTCCACCAATTTAACGAGCTCCCTCGTTTCGATGGTGAGGAAGCCGACGTTCATTAAAAAAAGATCATCTCTATTTTGATACTAAAAAATCCCGCTCAAAAGAGCGGGATTTTTTTATCACACTTGCTTTAAAAGCTTTTATCAAGACAAAATCATCTTTGCCTCATCGTTAAGTCTGACTTATGTGTGAACGAAATACCGACACCTAGAAGGGCAATTCAAGATGAACAACCATACTCTCAAGAGATTTCTCGCTTCAGGCGCGAGCGCGCTTATCTTAAGTGCGATAACGCCGCCAGCCACCCTCGCGCAAGACGAAGATGGCGGCCTCGATACCATCATCGTAACGGCAACGAAAACAGAACAAAATATACAAGATGTTCCGGTCTCTCTTTCTGCAATCGATGCCGATACATTGGATCAACTTAAGGGCGGCGGCAGCGACCCGCTTTTCTTATCAGGCAGGGTTCCCAGCCTGAATATCGAGACCTCCTTTGGACGTATTTTCCCTCGCCCCGGGATTCGTGGCCTCAACAATACTGATTTTGATTTCAATGCATCCCAACCCGTTTCGTTCATCTACGATGATGTCGTTTTCGAAAACCCCGTTTTGAAAGGTTTTCCAGTCTTTGACCTAGAGCGCGTTGAAGTCTTGAGAGGTCCACAAGGCACCTTATTTGGCCGCAATACACCTGCAGGAATTTTAAAATTTGAAAGTGTCAAACCCGGTGAAGAGTTTGATGCTTATGCTATTGCTTCCTACGCAAATTTTGACACTGTGCAAGCGCAAGGTGCGATCAATATTCCGCTTTCACAGTGGGCGTCCTTTCGCTTTTCTACGCAATATCAATTCCGCGATGACTTCATTGAAAATCAAATCGACGATGATCCCAATGCAGATGCCGGCGGATACAGCGACTTTGCTTATCGCGCTCAACTCCTTCTCACACCTGTTGAACAGTTCAACTGGCTAATTAATGTTCATGGCCGCGCTCTTGACGGCGGACAAACGAGCTTTCAAGCCAATGCATTTGAACCTGGGTCAAACGAACCGCGCCCCGGTTTTGATCGCACGATCACCTTTGCTGATGCACAACGCTTTAGCGTATTGGAGACCGACACCATTGGGGTGACTTCTCGCGCAGAATACAGCGTTGGCGGCGTCACCGCGACTTACGTCTTTGGATATGAGAGCGTTGAAGCTTTTTCTCGCGGTGATGTGGACGGTGGTTTTGGCGCTGCATTTCTACCCACTGGAGGCGGACCAGGCTTAATTCCTTTTCCCGCAGAAAGCGGTGACGGCATTGACGCGCATAGTCAATTCACTCATGAAATTCGTTTAGCAAATTCAGAGCCCGCGCAGTTTAACTGGACGCTGGGCTTTTACAGCTTTAATGAAGATCTTGAAATTTCCTCCTTCAATTTTGATACGCTTGGCGGCGGTGTTGAAAATGGCGCAGCTTTTCAAACTCAAGACACGAGTTCATGGGCAGTTTTTGGCTCTGGTTCCTACGATGTCACCGAACAACTCACCCTGAGCGTTGGCGTTCGGCATACGGATGATGAAAAAATCTTCACAGCCATTAGAACGATCCAGCCTTTTGTTGGGCCTGTCGGTGCGCTGGGGCCGATCAATGTTAATGTTGGAGACACAAATGTCAGCTTCGATATTAATGCAAATTACGCCTACACGGACGATATCAATTTTTATGGCCGTATTGCACGTGGCTTTCGTGCACCCTCAATTCAAGGGCGCATCCTGTTTGGTGATGCAGTCACGACTGCAGACAGTGAAACCATCATCTCTTATGAAGGCGGTGTAAAATCAACCCTATTGAACAACACAGTTCGCGCCAACATTAATGGATATTTTTTCAACATTAATGACCAACAATTAACGGCTATTGGCGGTGCTGGTAATTTCAATCAACTCCTTAATGCAGATAGTGGCGTTGGTTATGGCATCGAGGCCGAACTTGATTGGGCTGCAACGGAAAATCTGACCATCTCAACAAACTTCTCATGGAATGAAACTGAAATTCAGGATGAAAATTTACAAACTGCCGTTTGTGGTTCAGCAACACCGTGTACCGTGCTCGATCCAATTGATCCAGTAACTGGTGGCGCACTCATTGATGGAAACCCCTTTCCACAGGCGCCGCGCTTTATCGCCAATCTGGCCTTAAACTACACGCAACCATTTGCAGGCGGCGAAGTCTTCTGGTCAACAGATTGGTCTTATCGCTCTTCTTCAAATATATTTCTATACGAATCAATTGAATTTGAAGCAGACGGACGTATCGTTGGTGGTCTCAAAGCAGGGTTTAGAAAAGGCCCATGGGAAATTTCTGGTTTTTCTCGCAACATTACCAACCAAGTCGGCACCATTAGCGCCATCGATTTCAACAACCTCTCTGGCATTGTTGATCAACCGCGCACCTACGGCGTAGAAATCGGCTGGAAATATTAAAGCCGCGATTTTAGCATTAAAAAAACGGCCCCCGGCCTCAATGAGGTCAGGGGTTTTTTGTACAAAGTATATCCAGATCATATGGCGGCCAGCTTGGCGTCCGGAAACACGACAAAACAATACCTTAAAGCAACTAATCAATTCCATTTGTGCGAAGGCGTTTTAAAGCCTGCAGCCGTACCTTTCCCTCTGGTAAACCATGCCAAGAAACCCACTGTGCTCACATCCTCAAGACCGCTTAATTGCGTGGGCCTAAAGTGAGGAAAATTGAAATCACCAATACCAAAAAGATGATTGACATATTCAAAACTTCACCGCCCATGCCCAATATTAGATGCGCATGATCACGGCCATAGAAATTTGAACCCACATAGGGTCTTGCGGTCATCGTCGCAAAAAAGCTCCCTGTATAAGCTAAACCCAACAGGGCTACTAACCGCAATGAACGGGCCGTTCCATGTAATTTTGACCATAATACCGACAATAAAACAGGAAGCGCCAAAATATGATTAGTCAGGCTCCAGGATAGATGGAAACGCCCATATGGCGTCAACTCACTCGAAGCAATATTTGAGGCACTAAAATCCATCACCAACGGTACAAAAGCATACTCGATGACACAAAGAGTCGTGAGAATTTTTGCAAAAAATAATCGTTTTTCGAATTTCATTTGCCTGTCCTTAGAGGTTCATGGTTTTCGCGATCTCGGCGAACCCTACCCAATCGGTTTTTTTTGTGGCATCATCCCAGATAGGGGCAATTATCGGGCGTGGGGCCCGATCGATGGTGCGGGGTAAAATATTATGGGAAACTTATCATGCAGAATGTTATTACCGACTTAACAGGTGTCATGCTGAATGTGCTTAGCAGCGGAAACTGGGTGAAAATTGCTATTGTTGTGGGTGTTGGTTTTATGGGCGCATTGACCCTGCGCAGTTATCGACAAGCCGCGAGTACCAGCATTATTGCTATGATTATTGTGGCTTTCATATTTGGTGCTTTGGCTGTGATAAGAGGCAATATGCCTGGTGAATTCTCATCTTGGACAAATCAGTTAGCGCGCGGCTGGAACGATATAATGAACATGACAGGCTCTTCCCTGCTGGGTTATTTCTTTATGTTTCTTGTGCTTATCATAGGGCTCTACACCCTTTTGAAGATTCTACCTCGGCGCTAAGGCCAATCGCGGTCAATCAGAATTGGATGCTTAGATCAGAATTTTTGTTGAGACGTTACAGCTTGAGCAACTTTGTATTTCAAATCATTTCAACGTTGCTCTGGATGGGAACTGCGCGGATTTTCCACACCTAAAACTCAGTGAAAGGGGCTGAATAGGCCCGGTTTATCTTTGCAATCCCTTTGCTAAATCACTCTTTTTCAGGCATAAACGGGTTTTCTGACTGTGGACGTCCAAGCGAAGCAGTCGCAAAAATTATTTACACAACGGGCTATTTTTACATGAGTAAAGCAGAGACTATCAATGAAAGCTCGGCACCTCCCCCGATGTCACAACCTGCGCCAACTCGGCTGAGCCAATTGGCCGGGCCCGCAGATTACTATGATCTTTTGAAACCAAGAGTAATGTCGCTTGTGATTTTCACCGCCTTGATCGGCATGATCATGGCCCCGGCTTCAATCAATCCCTTTATCGGTGTCGTAGCCCTTCTCTCTATAGCCGTGGGCGCGGGTGCGTCTGGTGCCCTCAATATGTGGTGGGATGCTGATATTGATAAAATTATGGCCCGCACCCAAAAACGCCCCATTCCCCGAGGCGCAGTTGCGCGCGAAGAAGCTGCCGCCTTTGGTGGTTTTCTATCTGTTCTATCCGTAACCCTTTTATGGCTTGCGACCAATATCCTGGCCGCGGCCATATTAGCGTTCACCATCTTTTTTTATGTGGTGATTTATTCCATGTGGTTGAAGCGGGCGACTCCGCAAAATATCGTTATCGGCGGTGCAGCCGGTGCTCTCCCACCTGTCGTGGGCTGGGCTGCGATGACCGGAACAGCCCCTCTTGAAGCATGGGTTTTATTCGCAATCATCTTCATGTGGACGCCACCGCATTTTTGGGCGCTCGCCCTTTACCGTGAGGGCGATTATGAGGCTGTCAATATCCCGATGATGCCCAATATTGCTGGGGAGCGCTCCACCAGACTTCAAATTTTCGCCTACAGCCTTTTATTGGCACCTTTGGGCACAGCCCCCTTCTTTCTCGGTTTTACGGGTCCAATTTATTTATTGATCTCCACTATTTTAGGGCTCAGTTTTGTCATACTCTCCTTAAAAGTCATGCGGGATCAAAATGGAGACTATAAAAGCGCAAAGAAGTTGTTTGGGTTTTCAATTCTCTATTTATTTTTGATTTTCGGGGCTCTTGGCCTCGAAAAAATCATAACAAACCTGATGGTGATCTATGGTGCATAACAACAGTGAAAAAAACGCGATAAGCAACCAAGACCCGTCTGAGCCTCAATCCCAAAACCCGGCCAAAGAGCAGCATGCAAAAACTGGCTATCAATTATCTGCTGAAGAGCAGATACAGCGCAAACGCCGAAATCTCGCTATTGGGCTCTCGATCATTGGGTTTGTTATTCTAGTATATCTGGTCACCATCGTCCGCCTTGGTGCCTCAGTAGCGGAGCGCAGCTTTTAATATCATGTCCCCTGATACGAAATCCAAAAATAACCGTGCGGCTCTCTTAATCGGCGGATTCACGATTGCCATGGCGGCATTTTCAATTTTCGCGGTGCCCCCAGCTTATCGTCTCTTTTGTCAGGTCACTGGCTGGGGCGGCACCACGCAACGTGCTGTATCTGCTCCCAGCAAAGTTCTTGATCGCAAAATTACCGTAAGATTTGATGCCAGCATTGCACCTGATTTGCCTTGGCAGTTCAAACCCGAGCAAATCGAACAAACCATGCAAATTGGACAATCTGCCCTCGCTTTTTATGGTTCAGAGAATTTGGCAAAAACCTCCATTTCCGGACATGCCAGTTTTAATGTCTCACCGGCAAAAGCTGGGCAATATTTCAAAAAGATCGACTGTTTTTGCTTTACCGAGCAAACCCTACAAGCGGGCGAAATTGTCTCCATGCCAGTGGCTTATTTCATCGACCCGGCTATAGACAAAGATCGAAATCTTGATGAAGTCGAAACCATTACTTTATCCTATACATTTTTCAAACTGGATACGCCCGAACAAGTCTCCCCTAATGAAGCCACTACAGCCGCCCTTGCGACGCAATAGCGCGGAATATTGATAAAATTTCCATCGGAAGATATTGGAAAATCACCCTATTGCGGCTTATAAGCGGGGACGTTAAGAATAACGATATTTGATAGATTATAAACAAGAGGCAATCCCATGGCTGGTGATGACGTCAAACATGAATATCATCTGGTAAACCCAAGCGCTTGGCCGTTGTTTGGCTCTGCTGCCGCAGCAATCATGATGATTGGTGCTGTTGCCTGGATGGAAGGGGCAAATGGTCTATTTGGAATTAAAGGCCCATGGATGTTTGGCCTTGGCTTCTCTCTTGTTTTAGTGACCATGCTCGGTTGGTGGCGGGATGTCATTAAAGAGAGCCTCACAGGTGAAAATACCTCAACTGTGATTCGTTTGGGCTTACGCTATGGCATGATCTTGTTCATTGCTTCAGAAGTGATGTTTTTTGCGGCCTGGTTCTGGGCTTTTTTTGGCGCAGCGCTTTTCCCGGGCGCGATGGATGTGCCGTTAACCCTCGCTGATGGCTCCCCCTTGCTAAACGAAGAAGGCGTTCAGGCATTCCTCGGAAATGATGGCCGCGCTATTGCAACAGGTTCACAATGGCCCCCCCAAGGTGTTACGCCATTAAATCCGTGGCATTTGCCTTTAATCAATACACTTATATTACTGTTATCAGGAACCACAGTAACCTGGGCACACCATGCGGTCATTCATGGACCGAAACGGGACCTTATTAATGGCTTAAGAGCTACCGTTTTTCTTGGCGTCATTTTCACTTTCTTCCAATATTTAGAATACAGCGAAGCGCTCGGCGAAGGCCTGTTTAAATTTTCTGGTGGTGGTATTTATGGTGCTTCATTTTTTATGGCAACCGGGTTTCATGGGCTGCATGTATTGATTGGAACAATCTTCCTGATTGTTTGCTTGGTCCGCGCCCACAAAGATCATTTCACCGCGGAGCGTCATTTCGGATTTGAGTGTGCGGCTTGGTATTGGCACTTTGTTGACGTGGTATGGTTATTCCTGTTTGCTTGCATTTACGTTCTCGGCAATCAAGGATATCTGTCCTAAAAACCGCGCAATCACCAATACATTCCTCGCCTGACGAAAGGAAGGAATGCAGATGACATACTATCCTCCGGTCTCCCCCTACAAAGCTGGTATTGCGGGCAAATGCCCTCGATGCGGGCAAGGCAAGCTCTTTGATGGATTTTTATCATTGCGCAAAACCTGCCGCATATGCGGCCTTGATTATCACAAAGGGGATAGCGGTGACGGCCCGGCGGTATTTGCCATACTGATCGTCGGATTTGCAGGTGTCAGTATTGCCTTCATACTTCGTTTCATTTTGGACGCGCCGATACTCATCGCTTTTTTGCTTAGTGCTTTTTTCGCATGCCTGCTAACCGCAATGATCATGCGCCCTTTAAAAGCCACTTTGATTGCTCTTCAATATGCCCACAAAGCCGAAGAGGGCGTACCAACCAATAGTCATAAGCCTATCCATAAGAATGAGATTGATAGATGACGTCCTCAAAAAAGGAAACTTTATCATTCAACTTTGCTCCCGGTATGACAATTGCGGTAATGATCGCCCTTACAATTCTCATTGTATTAGGCACATGGCAATTGCAGCGCCACAGTTGGAAGCTCGATCTCATTGCCGCAGTTGAAGCCCGGGCAACAGCGGAACCAGTTGCCTTATCCAACGCTCTTAATCGCCTAAAACAAGGCGCGGACATTCGCTATTATGCCGTTAAGGTCACAGGACAATTTGATCATGCCCAAGAAGCACACGTGTTTGGCACACTCGGGCCCACCCCTGGTTATTATATTTTTACCCCCTTCATATCTGACGATCCGCAATACTCTAAACCCATTTATATTAATCGTGGCTTTGTTCCAGAAAACAAAAAAAACATAGCAAGCAGACAAGAAGGACAAGTTCAAGGGTCGATAATGGTATCTGGCTTATTCAGATATGCGGAACAACGTAGCGGCATCGCTAAATATTTTACTCCGATCGATCAACCACAAGACAACATCTGGTACACTCGCGATCCAATCAAATTTTCAAAACATCGCAACGATACCCAAAAATCAGTTTATAACTGGTATATCGATAGCGCAGGCACAGAACACAATGCAGACTATCCCCGGGGAAATACAACGCGTATTGAATTTAACAATCGTCATTTGGAGTATGCATTAACTTGGTATGGGCTTACATTGACTTTGATCGGCGTATGGCTTGCTTATGCGCGGTATAAGCCAAAATAGAGAACCAATCGATATAGCCAGATCTTCACACCACTTTATGCAATTTGCGCTTCTGTTTTCGAGCCTGAGCCAATAATCTCACGCTCATCCATAACCCGATTACGCCCTTGATCTTTTGCCAAGTATAGACATTTGTCAGCACGTTCAATAATTGTAGAAACACTGTCATCTTGATGATATGAAGATACGCCCATAGACATGGTGACAACACCAAGATCTTCATTACTCTGACGTTTCTTCAAACGTCTGGATTCCACAGCTCTGCGTATACGATCTGCCAGCATGTGTGCGTGCTCTAATGTTGTACCGGGAAGAAGAATTGAAAACTCCTCTCCGCCATAACGCGCAAGCAAATCTTGTCCTTTTATATTGGCATTCATGACCTCCGCAACGAGGCGTAAGACTTGATCACCGGTTTGATGGCCCCATTTATCATTGAAGCTCTTAAAATGATCAACATCCGCCATGATTAATGCCAAAGGTTCACCATTGTCCTGAGATTTTTCTATTAACTGTGTAATCGAGCGATCAAAAGATTTGCGATTATTGATGCCAGTAAGCGGATCAGAAAGCGCTTCTTTTTGAATAGTTTCAACATTTCGGCGCAGAGAAGAAATCTCATTAGTTGATGCCGCCAAGTTCGACTCCAGCAGCAAGTTTTCTTCACGCATCTTTTTTGATACAGCAACAACATTTTCAAGTAATGAGCCAACAGCGGGAAACTCTTTTGCCGTTTGTTTTAACTGCGCAGAAAGATCGCCCAACTCATTGCTGTGATGATGATTACTTTCCCCTTGAGCCTCAACCAGATTAAATAAATCATCAACTTCAACTTTAAGAGATGCCGTAACCTCAGAAATATTTTTCGCAAGGTCAGCCCGAACAATATGAGTATGATAAATCGCGTCAGCTTCGGCTTGTGACACGCGTCCATCAACTTGTAAAAATTTCTGTATATCACGAGAAAGAGATGGATTTTGCCCTTCAACATGAGCAAGCCATGTTTCATAATTTCGAGGCGTTGCCGCAAGCCCAAGCTCGCGCAGCATATCCAGCGCTAATTGCCCAATCCTATGGGAATTTTCAATCATCTAAATCGTTCTCAACTGCTCTAAGATTGGCGCCATACAGAACCAGAAAGCCATATTTAACAGCGATCTTTAGCGGTTAACTTACGGTTTTGGCGTAAAGGAACCCCTAATTTTTCGAAAATGATAAAAAAATACTGCGAGACTGATTCATGCTTTAGTAAGAAAGCTGAATTTTCATCTAAAGGGACAGGTTGTAAAAATCCACGCTGAATGATCGCAGAACCAAAGACTCATCTTTACTTACGTCTGAAATTTCAAGTCAGCGTCCACTGCAAGCAGTAATGGACGGATATGAATAGAATTATCGCCGCAAAAATTCCGGTACGTGATCCCCTAAACCGATCACTGGTTCCTCTGTCTTCTCAGTGCGTTTTTTAGATTGCGCCCGAGATGTTTTCGGGGAAGATGACGCTATTTCTCTAACCGGATTTTCAGTGTCAATTGCAGGCACCTGCTTTGATTTCTCATTGAATTGAGAGCGTCGTTGACGATCGGGTTTTTCACGACCTTTACGATCCGCGCCTCCACTTCCCTGTCTGTTCCGATCTTTGTGGTTGTCTGATCGGTTATTGCGACCGCGTGGAGGGCCACGGCGCGCCGCTTCGGCTTGCGCCTCTTCTAATTCTTTTGAAAAATCCAGTTCTTCGATACGATCACGTTTGATCGTTGATAAGATTGTGGCGAAAGCTTTTTTATCTTTTTCCAATACCAGCATTAAAGCGGTGCCTTTACGCCCCGCGCGCCCTGTCCTGCCAATACGATGCACATAATCATCCGCATGAATTGGAACATCATAATTTAAGACATGACTTACGTCTGGAATATCTAATCCTCTAGCTGCGACATCAGAGGCCACTAGAAAGCGAACCTCATCATCGCGAAATTTTGCCAAAGTCTCCATACGGAATGATTGCGTTAGATCCCCATGAATAGGTCTAGCACTAAATCCATGAGTTTGTAGCGACTTCGCAACAATATCAACCGTAGACTTCCGATTGCAAAAGATAATGCCATTTTTGACATCATCAGCATTCAACAATTTTCGTAAAATCATGCGTTTGATGCGCTCATCCTTACCCGGAATGCGCACAATACGTTGGGTAATTGTATCTGCGGTTTGCGCGGGTTTTGAGACTTCAACACGAGCCGGCTTGTGCAAAAACGTATCTGTTATCCGTTGTATCTCGGGGGGCATGGTTGCTGAAAAAAACAAAGTTTGGCGCGTCATCGGAGTGAGCTTAAAAATACGTTCAATATCAGGAATAAACCCCATATCCAACATACGGTCAGCCTCATCGACCACCATCACCTCAATGCCATTTAACAATAAGCGCCCTCGCTCAAAATGATCGAGCATGCGCCCCGGCGTCGCAATCAAAACATTAACGCCGCGCATCAACTTGGCCTCTTGATCACCAAACGAAACCCCGCCAATGAGCAAGGCCATTGAGAGTTTGTGGTATTTACCATATTTTTCAAAATTTTCAGCAACTTGCGCCGCCAACTCACGCGTGGGTGCCAACACTAACGAACGTGGCATTCTCGCTCTTGCACGCCCCTTTGAAAGACGCTCAATCATCGGCAGAGTAAAAGAAGCTGTCTTGCCGGTACCCGTTTGCGCAATACCTAATACGTCACGCCCGGTGAGCGCTTCGGGAATTGCTGCGGCCTGAATTGGAGTGGGCTCTGTATACCCCGACTCTTCAATGGCTTTTAAAAGCTTTTCGCTTAGTCCAAGTGTCAAAAATGTCATATGATTTTTATTTAATTTAAGAAAGCTCATTAATCTTAAGTATGATCAAAAAATTCTGTTTCCCAGAACTCGCTTGAGGCAATATTGATGAACTTATCTTCCCGCAATGTTAAAATCTGGCCGTTTATAATTTTAATGACGCGCCGCTTTGCCAGTATCCATAACCCGTTATAGGTCGACTGCGATGCATCGCTTTTATGGTATTGGTGCTGATTGAAATGAGAATATCGCGTTCAAAAACTATTCTATCATATTCAAAAAATGCGTCTTATAGTAGGGCAATTTGGTTAGTCGGACATTTAACTGATTAATGTGCTGAGTAGATTATCGCCTTGCCGATCGCGCACGCTGCACTGCAACAAAAACAGTTTTAAAGCTTAATCCCCGTTCTGTCAACAGGATAGAAAACCGGGGTGTACTCAGAAAACTCAAGTTTTAATGGCTTTGATAGCGTCGATAGGACCAATACTTATGGCCCCCGTTATGCTCGATCCGCGTTAACCCACGCGCTCTTAACCGTCGATCTATCATCCAGTTTAAATATCCGTGTGCACATAAAACCACGCGACCGTCTTTGAGATTCTCACTCAATCGATCAATAATCTTATCGACACGCCGCCAGGCTTCTGCCTTGGTTTCCATACCCGGCGTAACGTAACCAGCATTCCAGTAAACTCGAGAAGTTGCTCCCCAAAATTGAGGGGACATTTTTATCCAGTTTGGCCAAGGCGGCGGTGGCAAAGGGGCCTCAACAAAAAGTACCTCTATCTGTACGGGTATGTTATCAGCAGTTAAAAAATTAGCCGTTTCTATAGCTCTTGGCATCGTCGAAGAGAACATTTGTGTCGCGTGACGCGTCAACTCAAGCAAGCTGTCTGGTGGTATTTGCCCCGTCATTAAACCGCTTTCATCGTACTTTTGCCACCACTCCCCATAATCTTGCGCAGACAAGATGACCCGCCGGGACAATGCCGGACGCCCGTGGCGCACAGTAATTATTTCTCCTGCCATAAAATCCAGTTAAACCTTACTTAGTGCCCCGCCCCCATTAATTCATGGACATGTGCAGCAACACTGGAGCCCAATGCCGCAAGGTCATACCCGCCTTCAAGCACGGATACAATCCGCCCCGCACAAGTTTGCCTAGCAATGGCACAAATCTCACGCGTTACCCAGCTAAAATCTTCTTCGATCAGACCAAGGCCGCCCAAGGGGTCGGCCCTATGAGCATCAAACCCAGCTGAAATTACAATCATATCTGGATCGAAGTCACTCAGCGCCGGTAACAACTTATCCCCCCAAGCGCGTCGAAATGCCTGCCCATCACTGCCTGAAGCCAAAGGGGCATTGTGAATATTCTCATAAGCCCCTTGGTCTGTATCACGACCAGTGCCCGGATATTGTGGCCATTCATGAGAGGAGGCAAAAAAACCTTGCTCATCATCCCAAAATATTGCCTCAGTTCCATTGCCATGATGGACATCAAAATCAACAACCGCGATTTTCCTTGCGCCGTGCGCTTTCCTTGCGTGACGCGCGGCAATCGCGACATGATTAAAGATACAAAATCCCATTGACTTTGCCTGCTCGGCATGATGGCCGGGCGGACGCGCCAGAATGAACGCATTGCGCGCCTCACCAGCAAAAACCGCATCAACACCAGCCGCGGCTCCACCAGCCGCACGCAAAGTCGCCTCTAGGGAAGTCTCTCCCATAAATGTATCAGCATCAAGTTGAACCAGCCCTTGCTCGGGATTGAATTTATTGATCTCTTCAACATAGAAGTCAGGATGTGCAAGCTTTACCATTTCTAATGACGCTAGAGGAGCCAATCGTCGATCAAGCGCTGAAAATGCTTCATTTTGCAAAGCCATTTCAGCAGATTGATAGCGCCCTCCATGTTCGACATGACCGGGAGGGACCTCATGATCATAAAAGCTTTGGCGTGTGTAGAGAATAGTTTTCATAATTTCACGCACCTTACATAACTATGAATACATATCCACTAGTGTTTCCGCGACTCCAGGTGGCGGGGTTGAATGATCCGGTACAAAAAAATCAACAACCAGTTTTTTACTTGGGTCTACTCTATAAGGTTCAAAATTAGTAATTCCGTTTTCATACATGAAACTATCATCAATGAAAAAATTGCCTGATAAAGTTTTTGCAGATTTGTTGAAAATCATATAGGCCGCATCACTTAAAATTTCCGGCTTACGTGATGCTTCCATCATAGCATCTCCGCCCAAAGCAAACTTTACCGCCGCGGTGGCAATTGCTGTGCGAGGCCAAAGCGCATTAAAAGCGATGCCATCATTTTTAAACTCTTCCGCCATGCCTAAAACACAAAGAGACATTCCATATTTGGCCATTGTGTAAGCAACATGTCCTTTGAACCATTTTGGAGAAAGATCGAGCGGCGGCGATAAATTTAAGACGTGAGGGTTCTCTGCTTTTTTCAAATAAGGAATACACGCCTGACTAACCACAAAGGTCCCTCTTGCGTTGACTTGATGCATAAGATCCCAACGTTTTGCTGGCGTCTCAAGAGTGCCCGTTAGGCTGATTGCAGAAGCATTGTTAACACAAATATCAATCATCCCCCCAAACTCGGCGACAGTTTGAGCTACAGCCTCTTGGACTTGATCTGCATCACGAATATCCACAACCAGAGGCAAAGCATTTCCGCCCTCGGCTCTAATTTCGTCTGCGGCTGTATAAATTGTACCCGGCAAGTGCTTATGTGGCTCTGCTGTTTTAGCCGCGATTGCGATATTTGCGCCATCTTTCGCCGCTCGCTTAGCAATTTCAAGCCCAATGCCTCGACTCGCGCCTGTGATAAAAAGAGTTTTATTTTTTAAGGTCATTGGTAATTCCTTTTTTATATCTAAGTCTCACAACCATTTTTTGGCTAGCACCATATTGCTTGATTGAAGTTTGATATAGATTTATCCTAGCCAATGCTAGGTTAAAGCACCTCCACTTCAATTTGAATCGCCGAGGGGCTTTAAGTCTCTCTTTTTTCGCATTTATTGCAGTTCAACCGGTTCCCACAAACACGCAAACTGTTTTAAAACTGCAACATGAAGTTTGATCAACAGTTTCAGCAGAGCAAAAGTCTGATAGCTTGTTGCTCTGCTGAAGCCTAAAAAACATTTGAAACTGCGTTATGAGTAGGCAGGATTTCTAGAAAATGAAATCACTCTCACCCAGATCAACGACGTCAACACCCGTTAAAGTAATCGAGTCTGATCCGACAATAATCTGAGCAAAACCATCACTGCCAACTATTAAGTGATCATTTACAAGATCTACAAAATCCGTAACCTCACTGACAGCGGACAAATCAATGCGCTCCGCGTTGTTAAGCGCATCAAAATCATTAATGACATCATTACCGAAGTCGTCAGCGAAAACAAATAAGTCGGCATTAAAACGACCTTCAAGAATATCATCGCCTGCCCCGCCGGTCAGTGTATCAAATCCACCAAATCCTATAAGATGATCATCACCAGCACCGCCGTCCAAGACATCGCTGCCACCACCGCCCGCAAGAAGATCGTTGCCAATTTCACCAAATAGCTGATCAGGTCCCGCCCCGCCAAAGACAGTGTCATCGCCTTCACCGCCAAATAATGTGTCTCGATTAAAGTCGCCACTTAACCGGTCATCGCCAGCGCCGCCAAATAGTCGGTCTTGCCCCGCATTTCCACTCAATCTATCGTTACCATCGTCCCCAAACAAACTATCGTCACCAAAGCCGCCAAACAAAACGTCTGTTTGAAAACCACCGCTTAAAAAATCTTCTCCTGAACCACCGAACAAACGGTCAGCCCCATCTTCACCAAACAGTTCGTCGTTGCCGTCGCCACCGATTAATTTATCAGCATGCTGACCACCAAAGAGGCTATCATTATCACTACCACCTTCGAGGCGATCAAAACCGCTTCCGCCGATGATGACATCATCACCAGCAGCCGCTTGAACGGAGTCATTGCCTGCCCCCGCCTCGAAGCGGTTATCATTCTCGCCGCCGATAATAGAATCATTCCCATTGCCAGCATCGACCTCAAAAACACTACCATCCAGAATAAATATATCGGCGTTAGATGTACCTATGATCGCTTCAACACCAAAAATCGCATCTCCTTCAGCATCGCCCATATTAAGCTCGTTGACAAAATCAACGGTGATCCCTTCCATAGCTTCTGCAAAAGAAAGAGTATCAAAGCCCTCTCCCCCTGATATTACGTCAGCGCCGCGTCCTCCGGAGAGAAAATCATCCCCAGTACCGCCGAAAATAAGGTCATCACCAGCTTCGCCAGCAAGAGTATCATTACCATCGCGGCCATTGATGGTGTCATTTCCCTCACCAAAGGACACATGGTCATCATCAGCTGAACCGACAAATTCGTCGTTAAACGCTGTCCCCATGAAATTACCCACTTGAGTGATCAAAAGGCCGACCAATTGAGCATTTGTAAAGCCACTATTGATAAAGGTTTCCGTCGCTTGAACGTTCCCGGCACTGGCAACGGAGAATACGGGTTCAAAAACCTCGTCAACACCACTCGTAGGCAAGCCCAAATCAATGGCTGTTGCGCTGTCTTGCGCAATTGCCCGAATAAGCACTCCGTTATCGCCATCGGCCTCAGACTGAAACGTATTATCTTCTATGCTTAATGCACCGGCTTGATTCTCTTCCTCATCTTCAGCCTGTGCCTGATTATCTTCAGCATTTTGATTTCCCCCCAACCAATCAAGCAGAGAAATAGTCATACCATCAGCAAATTGGACATTCTCAATATCAATAAGGGTATCAACGCCATCTATGCCCGTGACAACAAAACCATCAGCATTTTGCTCAATAATATAATCTCCGGTTGAGCCTGAGAGAATTACCAAGTCTTCTCCCTCACCGCCGTTAAGAACATCATTTCCAACCCTGCCATCTAATGTGTCATCACCACTCCCCCCAAACAGAATATTGTTTCCGTCTGTTCCAACAATCGTATCTGCGCCAGAACCGCCTTCAGCATCCACAACATCACCGCTGAGGATAAGATGATCATCCCCCTGGGAACCAATGACAGCTTCCACACCAAAGATACTATCGCCTGCAGCATCACCGGTATAAACTTCCTGACCAAAATCAAGAGTTAATCCAGTTGTGCTGTTTTCAAATGACACTGTATCGCGACCAAACCCACCGATAATGATATCTGCACCAGAGCCCCCCTGGATGAGGTCATCTCCAATACCACCGTCAAGAAAATCTACTCCATCGCCCCCGATGAGTGTATCATCCCCAAGTTCACCAAAAAGACTATGATTTCCGGCACCCCCTGCGAGGACATCGTTCCCGTTTCCACCATTGGCTTCAAAAATCGCGCTGCCAAGGGTAATTGTGTCGTCATGTACAGAACCCTGAATGATTTCAATATCGGAAACACTATCCCCTATCGCCGCACCGCTATTATTCGCGCCATTGGTAAAATCAATCCCGATAGCGGTAAGCGCATTTGCAAACGATAAAATATCTGTACCAGCACCGCCATTAATCGTATCTGCACCAGTACCGCCCTCAAGGACATCATCGCCATCACCGCCGTTGAGAACATCATCGCCGCTACCGCCAGAAAGCGTGTCATTTCCTGCAAACCCAGAGAGTTCATCATTGCCCGCCCCAAGGTCTACAGTTTCATTACCTAGACTGCCAGTGAAGCGATCATCAAATTGAGTACCATTAAAAGAGCCCACTTGCGCAAAAAATTGCGCAACATTAACAGCAGCAAAACTTCCACCATTGATAATCTCATTTGTCGCTAACGGATCATCAGCATCGGCAACAAAATAGATTGTATCGATATTATTAGTAAATCCGGCTGGGCCAACACCAAAATCACTAGCCGTAACGCCGTTAGGATCAATCGCGCCTATGATGACCCCAGCTGATCCTGTGGAAACGCCCTCAAAGCTTCCTCCGCCCAAACTGGTTGTAGATGGCGGGGTAGGATTTGACAGTACAAACAGATTAAAAATTTCACCGTTGGAGAATTGAACATTCTCAACTGCAGTCAGGGTATCAGACCCCTCTAGCCCCGTGACAATAAATCCGGTTTGTGTTTCTTCAAATGTATAATCACTCGCAGACCCTTGAAGAAGCAGCACATCTTCGCCGCTGCCTCCGTCAATAAAATCATTTCCGCCGCCGCCAAAAAGAGTATCACGCCCTGATCCCCCAGAGATAATGTTATTGCCGCTTCCTCCTATAAGAGAATCATCACCAATGCCGCCGCTTATATTTAATTCAGGATCCCCAGCAATAATTGTATCATTACCAGAAGTCCCAATCACGGCCTCAATACGAGAGATGGTATCACCTGTGGCAGCACCGCCATGAACGCCTGTTGAGAAATCGAGAACAACACTGCCCTGAACATTTTCAAAAGAAAGCGTATCAAAATCTTCGCCGCCATCAATTGTATCACTGCCCAAACCCCCGAAAATGAGATCATCACCGACACCCCCGGAAACAAAATCATCTCCGTTGCCGCCAGTTAACGCATCAGAACCCTGACCACCTAAAAGGCTGTCATTACCATCATCACCGCTCAAGGAGTCATTGCCTTCGGCGCCATTTAAAAAGTCATTCCCACCCCGTAGCTCAACGGAATCATCACCAACGCTTCCCTCGAAGACGTCATCAAACATCGTACCGATAAATGCACCGGGGTTTGTCACCAAATCGACAACCAAGGAAGCGTTATCGATGCCGCGATTGATATTTTCAAGAGAAGCCTCAGGATTACCTATGTCAGCTACAAAGAAGATGGAATCTACCGCACTGGTAAATCCGCTAGCAGGAACGCCAATGTCTTGAGCCGTCTGACTACTGATATCTAGAGTGCTAATCGTAACACCGCTAGCCCCATCACCAGTTGCTGTATAATTCAATCCTCTTAAATCGGTAACCGCAGAACCTGGCGTTGCATCACCGTCAATTAAGCTTTGCAGCGTAACAAGATTACCATCATCAAAAACAACATTTTCTACAGAGCTTACAAAATACTCTCCATCCGGAGCGAATATAACAACACCGCCCGATACAGTAGAATAAAAATAATCGTCAGCACTTCCCTCCAACACCAATAGATCAACACCATCACCCCCAATAATGGTATCATTACCCTGGCCTGCAATAAGCACATCAGCGCCCGCCCCGCCGTTAATAACGTCGTCTCCCGCACCGCCATCAAGCGTATCATTACCCCCAAGCCCAGATAGATTATCATTGCCTGCACCCAAGGAGACTCTCTCTCCAGACCCCAAGCCAATGAATACATCATTAAACTCTGTTCCGACAATAGAATTTGTATTGGCAATAAGGTCGACAAAATTTAAAGCATTAGCAACGCCAAATGAATTTATTTGCTCAAAGACATCGAACGAAAAATTAGGGTCTGTAACAAAATAAACAGCATCTTGTGTAGATACGACTGAATTAGCATCCACGCCTAATTCATTCCCGGTGACACTGTTCGCGAAAAAAGAAGAGATATAAACTCCAGTTCCCTCATTCGCGATTGCTTCATATTCACCGCCACCGACGTAAAATAAATTCGGATTTAAATCTTCAAACAATTGATCGAATGTTAAAATCTGGCCATCCAGAAATTGGAAAAATTCAACATTTTGAATAAAATCATCATTACCCGCATTCTGGATCCGAACACCATTACCTTCACGAACAACAATATTATCCGTTCGGAAACTGTTTAAAATAACAGCATCAACCCCAGCACCACCGTCGACTTCATCGGCGCCAAAACCTGGATTCAAGACATCATTACCTGTCCCGCCAAACAAACTATCGCTGCCGCTATTTCCACTTAAAGTGTCATCACCGCCAAATCCAAACAAAACATCACTGCCATCGCCAAGATCGACAAGTTCACCTTCATTGTGCCCCTCAAAACGGTCACCAAACCGGGTTCCGGTTATGTTGGTTACATTACTGACAAAATTAGCGGCTCCAGCATCAAATGCAGCTTGCGCACCATTGAGAATAAAATCTCGTTGTGTTTGCGTAACTTCTCCTCTTGCTGTTGCATAGATAATTTCAGTAACAGCTGGCTCGTTAGCATTCGCCTCCAAATTAAATCCCGTAACTGTAAATTCATCCAGAGCGATGATTGTTACCGGACCCAAATTATCGTCAACTTCAGGCGTAAAGGCCTGCCCGCCAAAATAAGAAATCAACGGAGAAATACCGCTCACGAGGGATTCAACGAGAATAGTTTCACCATCTTCGAAACTGATGGCCTCGATGTTGATTAAAAAATCATCACCATCAAGCCCAACAACCCGAAGCCCGTCCCCTGTATAGCCAAAACTATGATCAAACGCGCTTCCCGAGAAGACAGCAATATCAAAACCATCACCGCCATTGAGACCATCATCACCGCGACCGCCAACAAGAGTGTCGTCACCCAATGACCCAGCAAGAAAATCCTCTTCGACAGATCCAATAATTAAATCATCGTTTTGTGTACCCGTATCCGTACGACCATTTAAAAATGAGCTGCGATCACGCCCTTCATTTATTGATCCAAAAGGCTGATCAATTGTTGTTGTACCAAACTGTGTTCCCGTCGCTGCATTTAAATTATATTCGTTAAAGCTATCAAAAACGGGTGACGAGTCGTTGAGATTTTCCAATGATCCAAAGGGACCAAATAGGCCGCGCTGTGCCACACCCACAAAATCATTCGCTAAGGTCGCCCCCTCAGTTTGCCTAAACGTGATCAAGGCATCGGTATTAACTTGCGCTATCTCAGGACTGTCATTTAAGGCTGCGAGAAAATCCAGCAACCGAGTATCTTCAAACAAATCAAGACTACTCAAAATATGAGAGCCACCCTCATATTGCACAAGCTCAAGACCGTTAGCCCGCGCCACACCCGCATTAAAATCAAAGAAAAATTGCAACTCATCAAGCGAAAAGACTTGAGGATAATCTTTGGGATCAAGGTCCGGACGATTTTGAGCAAAATAAGCATTAGTGACAGAACTGTCGCGTAAATCCTGTGTGATTTGCTCGATGAAATATTGATATTGCGTAGCCTCAAGACCAGACTCAAAACGGGCAATCGATTCGTCTATTATAGATTGATAAAGCGATAAGTGGCCCGGCTTTTCAAATGTCCCCTCACGGATTACTGGGCCATAATATCCTGTAACAGCCAAGCTATCAAAAAGATCGTCAACACTTTTACCTTCATTTTGCTCATTGAGGTAAATCTCAACACCTTCAAGCGCCTGTTGCGCTATACCGAAATTGACAGTCTGGGTCGCAAGCACACCATGCACACGATCCTGGGACCCAGTCTCTGCAAAAACATCAGTGATCAAGTCCAGAATTTCTGCAGAACGGTAACCATAATACGCCTCGAAAGGGAAGCCACCATACGCATCTTCACCAAATAATTCTAAACCTTTCTGGTTAGCATAATGAAACTGCGTAAACTGAGCGTTCCAAACCTCGTTCGAATACTCAAATCGCGCCGTTAATCCTGGATCCAAATTGTCACGCACATATTCAGCAAATTGCTGGACGTACTCATCCGTGGCTTGATGAGGAATATTAAACCATGGATCCGCACCGACCTGGTTCGCAAGCTCGACTAGAATCTCAATGGGAACTCCGGTTGGGATACCCTCCGGCAATAATTCAGGGGGAACATTAATGATGATCTCATTTGTTTGCGCATCCCGAAAAGGCTCACCCGTTAACGGGTCAATAAATATTTGAGTAAATTCGCCGTTAGAAAGATCACTTATGGTTTGTCCAGATTGCGCCAATTGCTCGGCCAAACCAGGCACATCACCTGCAAATAGATATTCATAAGACTGATTAGGGGGGATCCCAAAAAAAGCAGCATCAGTGGTGGCAAGGTCGGAGAAATTAATCTGATTGGAATTATTGGTCTCCATCCAATCCATAAAACGCAATACAGCGTGATCATCAAATAACTCTATAAAATCAGGATTAAAAATTGCACCCGCTTCAAAGAGCTCAATATTTTCCTCCCTCACCAGAGATAAGTTCCGAAGATTATTGCCTGGATCAGTCTCGTTTATCGTCAACCCGAATGCTGTCGCATCTTCAATGTCAACAACATACCGTCCGGGCTCTGATAATTCCTCATTAACAACACCACCAGTAATTTTAAAATCCGCCTCCCCCTCAAAAGAAAAAACGTAACGCCCGCCAGTACCGGCTTCTTCCGTCAAAGAATTAAATAGAAAAACGCGAGCAAAAGCCCCTTCAGGTAAATTTTGCACATACCCATTTTCATCGAGAAAACCAGCATGATAGGCCTCGGAGTAATCAAAACGTTCTAGAGAACCATCGTCTGGGTTGGGCACAAAAATTTCCCAAGCGCCATCATTGAACCCACTGTCGCCAACCTGTTTGAGCACATTGAGGAAGGGTAACTCTGATGAATAAAATGCAATATCATTCAAACCAACGGCTAATGATGGATCATCAAAGCCAAATGCACGTTCTGCCGTCTCAAGATAGTCGCTATTCATTCACAGGCCCCTAAAGTAAACCTTTAAAACGCACAGCAAGATGCTATGCATAACACTTCACAGTGCCTGCAAAAGCTTCTTCCCAAGAAACAAAGGAAGCGCACTAAACCAGAACGCTCCTTCCCAAAGTCCCACGCGGTATTTCCCACACCAATAAGTTGGTTTTATCTAAATAACGCAGTGGTTACTTTAAAAAGCATTTTGGCTTTTGCAAGCGGTAAATGAATAACGCAGAAAATGAACGCTGCCCTTAATCCAATGCGCACAATTTTAAGTAAAAACCGAGTATATAATCCAGCCAAAAATGATTAAAATTGAGACAGATCGTCCGCCACCACATAACAAAAAATTAATTTTTTTTGTTGCAAAACAAGCAGTTACTATTACCCACCCTCAAATTCCAGCAAAGCAACACAATTATCTTGCAAACCCAAATCGGGAATCTATATTTTGAATAACAATAAATTATACTAAACAATACATATGCAGAAATATTATATATTAAAATTAACTTAATTTTAACCTTACAAAACATTAAAAGCTACTGAGGTTGGGCAATATTTCTTGTTTTTCCTCTATGAAAAAATGGTAATATTGCAAAGTTTTTGTGTTTTTTTCACAAACCCCAAGGGTTTAACGCGAAAATAGTTGCAATTTTCACCTGTCATTAGCATTAACAAGCTCCATCACAAATTTATCGATTAAGGCTCACAACCAAATGGCGAAAAACCTGGAACAATATGTCTGCCAAAGCTGCGGCGCGGTAACGGCGAAGTGGGCCGGGCGTTGCGATTCTTGCGGGGAGTGGAATAGCCTTGAACAGGAACAAATTGAAGCCGGTCCACCCGGCTCTATTTCCAGCAAAGCAAGTGAAAAAATAACTGGCAAACGGCTGGAATTTGCGAGCCTTGACGGTAATGACGCCCCTATTATACGCCTCAACACCCACAATATTGAGTTTGATAGAGCTTGCGGCGGCGGATTGGTCCCTGGGTCAGTCTTGCTCATCGGTGGAGATCCGGGAGTTGGAAAATCAACCTTGCTCTTACAAATCGCAGGTGGAATAAGCGATAGCGGATCGAATGTTGCTTATATTTCTGGCGAAGAAGCTCCTGCTCAAATCCGATTAAGAGCCGAACGCCTTGGGTTGCGCAATAAACCTGTAAAATTAGCTTCTGCAACCGCTTTGCGTGACATTCTCGCAACCTTAAAAGCGGAAAAACCAGATGTCGTGATTATTGATTCCATACAGACGATCTGGTCAGACACGCTGCCCGGAACTCCTGGCTCAGTGACACAGATGCGAGCATGCTCTCAAGACCTGATCCGATTTGCAAAAACCAGTGGGGCCGTGCTGATTCTCGTGGGCCACGTCACTAAAGATGGGCAAATTGCTGGGCCGCGTGTGGTCGAGCACATGGTTGACGCAGTGATGTATTTTGAAAGCGAACAAGGACGTGATTTCAGACTGCTCCGCGCTGTGAAAAATCGCTTCGGGGCAGCCCATGAGATCGGTGTTTTTGAAATGACAGGGGGTGGTTTACGAGAGGTTGCCAATCCATCGGAATTATTTTTGACTGGCCGCGGAGATACAGCTTCGGGTACAGCGATTTTCGCAGGCATTGAAGGTACGCGCCCCCTGCTAGTCGAAATTCAGGCACTGGTCTCTCCCTCTAGCCTTGCTGCACCGCGCCGAGCTGTAGTCGGCTGGGATTCGCCGCGCCTTTCTATGTTACTAGCCGTCCTTGACTCGCGCTGCGGGCTTGGGTTTGGCCGTCACGATGTATTCTTGAATGTGGCGGGAGGCATGCGAATCTCAGAACCTGCAGCTGACCTCGCCGCTGCCGCTGCGCTATGTAGCTCGCTTTTCGATGCCCCCCTCCCTCATGATCATGTCATCTTTGGAGAGGTTGCCCTTTCGGGGCAAATACGTCCCGTTAATCAATCCGAAGCGCGTCTGAAAGAAGCGGAGAAACTCGGGTTTGCTGGAGCCGTGATGCCGGCCCCGCACACAAGTGAAAAGAAGAAGAAGCCTCAATTTAATTTTGACCGGCCAATTCTACCCCAAAACCTTATGGAACTGGTCAATTGGGTAAAACAATATGCACCAAACCCTACATCTTGAGCCGCACAAGCAATTACTCTCCCTTTTACAGTATCATCACCAATTCGTCTGTTGAGCCCGATAGATAACAGGTTTATGGTTGCCGCGAAGAGATTTGGTAAATTGCTTTCTTAGAGCAATCCTTTAAACACGTTAAACCAAGGGGCTGATCGCACAGCCCGTAGTTAAGAGTGTCCATCATGACCCTGTTTGATGTAATTATTATCTTGATTTTTGTGGTCTCAACACTGTTGGCGATATTTCGGGGCGCACTCCTTGAACTTGCAACATTGCTAGCTTTAGGAATTTCGATTTTACTCGGCTTACAAATTGGTCCCTTTATCATAAATGCAGCTGGCAATGAAGGATCCGTCATTGCCACATTGGCAACTTACTGTATCGCCATTTTTATTCTGTTCATCTTCCTCTATACCTTAATTCATATTCTCGTTTACAAATTCCCCCTCTCAGAGCGCGGCACGCTGGTTAACCGAATTGCCGGGGGTGTTTTTGGTTTTGCCAGAGCCTATATCATTATTGGCCTCGGCTTCCTCGCTTACGGATATTATCTTGAGGAAAACCAGCAACATACCAGCGTGCGGGATGCTATGACATTGCCAATTGCACAATCAGGGGCGAAGTTTTTTGAACAATACATTCCTGACTCAGCCAAACTCGACCCGGCTAACACTGAAAGACAAACCCCACTTCCCCCATCAAAAGACGTCTCGAGCGAGGGCTATGGCCGAAGCGAGCGCGCGGGCCTGAATGAGGTCATCACCACGGTCACGACAACAGAAGAAACAAGCAATAATACCAACTCACAACTTAATCGCCCCGAACCGACACCCCCCCCTTCTTCGACAGTACCCCCTTCCTCAACAATACCAACGCAAACAACACCGGAACGCTAAATCATGACTGCTCACACGCGACACACTTTTCAATCGCTTACCGGTCTTACGCCAACTCAAGACACTGTCGCGCAATATCTGAAAAAGGAGCGGCAATACCAATCCTCCCTAAAATCACCCTATGATGATTTTCTTGCCCAAAACCGTCTCAATGAGGAATGCGGCGTTTTTGGTATCATCGGCACTGAAGACGCGGCAACGCTTGCTGCTCTGGGCATTCACGCATTGCAACATCGCGGACAAGAGGCGGCCGGCCTAACCAGTTATGATGGCACAAGATTTCATTCCGAACGCCATCTCGGCCTTGTCAGCGATCAGTTTTCAGATGCAAAAACGCTCGATGCCCTGCCTGGAAATGCGGTGATCGGGCATACCCGGTATTCAACCCAGGGCGACACCGTTATGAGAAATGTCCAACCTCTGTATGCGGACCTTGATCGCGGAGGCATTGCCATTGCTCACAATGGTAATTTAACAAATGCACGCACCTTACGCGCCAATCTTGTTCGCAGAGGGTGTATCTTCCAATCTACCTCAGACTCCGAGCTGTTTTTGCAACTCACAGCTCGCTCTCAACACATTTCCTTCGTTGATAAGCTCATTGATAGTTTAAAACAGGTTGAAGGCGCTTATGCACTTACAGTTTTGACCACGGAGGGTATGATCGGGGCACGAGATCCCGTCGGCATTCGCCCCCTCGTACTTGGAGAACTCAATGGCGCCGCCATCCTCGCCTCGGAGACCTGCGCCCTTGATTTAATCGGCGCAAAATTCGTTCGTGATGTCCGCCCCGGAGAAATTGTAATCTGTCATCCTGACGGTCAGGTCGAAAGTCGCGATTTTATCCCCGCCCCTGTTCCAGCACGACCATGCATTTTTGAGCTGATCTATTTTGCTCGCCCCGATAGCGTTATTGATGGAAAGAGTGTTTATGAAGTCCGCAAACGCCTCGGTAAAGTTTTGGCAAAAGAGGCCCCCTGTGATGCGGACTTGATTGCCCCTATTCCGGACTCTGGAGTCCCGGCCGCAATTGGATATGCCCGCGAGGCTAATCTGCCCTATGAGATGGCCCTGATCAGAAGTCACTTTGTAGGCAGAACATTTATCGAACCGCAACAGAAAATTCGGGAAGCCGGCGTTGCACGCAAACATTCTCCAAACCGGGCCATGATAAAGGGAAAAGACGTTGTCTTAATTGATGATTCCATAGTTCGCGGCACGACATCGCGCAAAATTGTAGAAATGCTGCGCGCAGCGGGCGCAAAAAAAGTCCATATGAGAATTGCCTGCCCACCAATTGTACATCCTGATTTTTACGGCATTAATACCCCATCTTATGATGAACTAATTGCCCATGAAAATAGTGTCGAAAATATGCGCGAAGAAATTGGCGCAGATAGCCTCGCCTTTCTATCGGTAGACGGCTTATATGAAGCCATGGGCAAGGGACCACGTAACAGAGACGCACCGGCGTTTACAGATCATTGCTTTACCGGGGATTATCCAACTCGCCTTGTTGATCGCGATGAAGCCGACCGAAACTCTATGATTACGCAATTATCGCTGCTCGCAGAAACGAGCTAAGAGGGCAAAGATAAAATACAGATTGGTAAGCGCTACAATTGGGGAATTCATATCTGTTGCGCACTTTTAAGCGGCGATTAAATACAGTCACTCACGCTTTTCCAAGATCGCTATACCTATGCTCAAGATTACAGATCATATTTTTATTGATGAAAGCGAACTGACAGAGAGCTTTATCCGCGCCTCAGGTCCGGGCGGACAGAATGTTAATAAGACCTCTAGCGCTGTGCAATTGCGCTTTAATATTGGAAAAACCACAGCACTCAATGAGAGTGTAAAAGCGCGCACTCGTATTTTAGCCGGAAACAGACTTTCAAAAGAAGATGCGATTATAATTGAAGCCAGCACGCATCGTACACAAAAAGCTAACCGCATCGATGCCCGACAAAGGCTGGCACAATTATTGCGCGCCGCAGTACCACCCCCTGTAAAACGCAAACACACCCGGCCGACAAAAGCATCGATTAAGCGCCGACTACTCGCAAAAAAGCAACGAGGCCTTATAAAGGCGTCTCGTAGCCGCATAAAAAATAACCTAGAGTAGCAATAAAAAAGTCGGCATAAACCCCTTAAAGCACCCCCACATCAAATTGAATTGCCGAGGTGCTTTCAGTTATTGTTTTGTCGCATTTCCGGACGCCCAACCGGTGGCCACTTGATCTGGAAATGCGCAAAAACGTTTTGCATGCTGACTTTTTAAAACCGCTATATATAATCTTTATGCTGCGAGTTTACGGATCACATAATGAAGAATGCCGCCATTGCGGAAATAATCAAGCTCATCACCAGTATCAATGCGAATGAGCAATGTAACCTCTTTCGATGTTCCATCAGCAAATTTTATCGTCGCGTTAATATCACCGCGTGGCTCGATCGATTCCACATCATGAATAGTGACTTCTTCATCGCCCTTAAGACCAAGAGACTGCCAGCTATCCCCCTCTTTAAATTGAAGAGGGAGAACACCCATCCCGATCAAATTAGAACGGTGAATACGTTCAAAACTGCCGGCAATAACGGCGCGAACACCCAACAAAATAGTGCCCTTAGCGGCCCAATCGCGTGACGATCCTGTACCATATTGTTCACCAGCAAAAACGACCAAAGGAGTTTTACTCTCTTTGTATTTCATGGCCGCATCATAAATCGGCATCTCTTTGCCCTCGGGGCCCTTCGTCACGCCGCCCTCTGTGCCAGGAAGCATTTGGTTCTTAATTCGAATATTAGCAAAAGTACCGCGCATCATCACATCATGGTTTCCGCGCCGAGATCCATAGGAATTAAATTCGGCAACAGGCACTTGAAAGCTTTTCAAGTAATCTCCCGCTGGACCATCTTCCTTTATGGAACCGGCTGGAGAGATGTGGTCTGTCGTCACAGAATCTTCAAACAAAGAAAGAATACGCGCATTGTTAATCGGGTGAACGCCCTTTGGCTCTTCTTTCGTCATGCCGTCAAAGTAAGGCGGATTAGCAACATATGTTGACGTCGGCCATTGGTACGTTAAAGAATCGCTAACAGGAATCGCCTGCCACTTTTCATCGCCTTTAAAAACATCAGCATACCGCTCAGCAAACATTTTCGCAGTGACATTTTCCCTGACCACTTCCGCAATCTCATGATTGGTCGGCCAGATGTCCTTGAGGTAAACATCGTTTCCATCTTTATCTTGACCAATAGCATCCGTAGACAAATTAATATTAAGTGTTCCCGCAATTGCATAGGCAACGACCAATGGCGGTGACGCCAGGAAGTTCGCTCGAATATCTTGAGAGATACGCCCCTCAAAATTACGATTGCCTGAAAGCACAGAGCATACGGCTAAGTCTTCACTATTAATAGCTTTACTAATTGGTTCGGGCAAAGGGCCAGAATTACCAATACAGGTTGTGCATCCATACCCCACCAAATTAAATCCCAAAGCATCAAGATCATCTTGCAATCCCGCACTTTCAAGATAATCGGTTACAACTTGAGAACCGGGCGCCAAAGATGGCTTCACCCAGGGCTTCACAGTCAGGCCCAAAGCTCTGGCTTTTCTCGCCACAAGGCCCGCCGCCATTAAAACGGCCGGATTAGATGTATTTGTACATGATGTAATGGCCGCAATCACGACGTCACCATGCCCAAGATCAAAATCTTCGCCCTCAACAGAAACTCTTTTTTCTGCCTCGCTGGCTTTACCATATTCCTGATCAAGAGCTGCGGCGAAGCCTTGTGGCGCCTCGTTCAGCAAAATTCGATCCTGCGGACGTTTAGGCCCCGCGATTGAAGGAACGACGCTGCCAAGATCAAGATTTAATGTATCTGTAAACAC
The DNA here is from genome assembly GCA_964479275.1 of uncultured Caulobacterales bacterium. Lineage (GTDB taxonomy): Bacteria > Pseudomonadota > Alphaproteobacteria > Caulobacterales > Parvularculaceae > CALLPQ01. The sequence goes on along the minus strand of CAYZLR010000010.1, from coordinate 5,193 downwards.
AGGATCTGGCGTATTCGCATCGCGCCACATGCCTTGTTCCTTAGCATAGGCTTCCACCAACGCCACACGTTCTGTGTCACGCCCCGTGGCGGTTAAATAACGAATAGCCTCTGCATCAACGGGGAAGAAGCCGCACGTTGCGCCATACTCAGGCGCCATGTTTGCAATTGTAGCCTGATCCTCAAGGGAGAGATGATCAAGGCCTGGGCCATAAAATTCAACAAACTTGCCAACGACGCCCTTTTCACGAAGCATCTGCACGATTGTCAGTACAAGATCTGTAGCTGTTGCCCCCTCAGGCATCTTTCCATCCAGTTTGAAGCCAATCACCTCAGGGATCAGCATTGAAATCGGTTGCCCAAGCATGGCGGCCTCCGCCTCAATGCCGCCAACGCCCCAACCCAGAACAGCCAAGCCATTCACCATCGTGGTATGACTGTCAGTTCCAACAAGCGTATCAGGGTAGGCATAAACACTACCATCGGTTTCGGCTGTCCATACCGCTTGTGCCAAATATTCCAGGTTAACCTGGTGGCATATACCGGTTCCAGGTGGCACAACACGGAAATTATTAAATGCGCCCTGCCCCCATTTTAGAAATTCATACCGCTCTCTGTTGCGCTCATATTCCCTGTCTACGTTTTTCTCAAACGCGGCATCATCCCCAAAATGATCAACCATCACCGAGTGATCAATCACCAAATCTACCGGCGCGAGAGGGTTAATCTTGGAAGGGTCTTCCCCTAGAGTTTGCATGGCATCACGCATTGCCGCCAGGTCAACAACTGCAGGAACGCCAGTAAAATCCTGCATGAGAACCCGAGCCGGTCTGTAAGCAATTTCACGGCTTGTTTTGCCGTTTTTTAGCCAATCGCCGAATGCCTTAATGTCATCCACCGTGACCGAACGGCCATCTTCAAAACGCAATAAATTTTCCAAAAGAACCTTCAAAGAGAAAGGTAAGCGAGAGACATCGCCAATATGCTTTTCAGCCTCCTTGAGAGAAAAATAGGAATAGGATTTTCCATCAACATTGAGGGATTTTTTCGTTTTCAGAGTATCATGACCTGGCTGCACCGGACATCTCCTTCGTGTTAGCGAATTTACGGATTAATTTGTGCTTCTTATGGACCAGACAGAACGGGTTTGCAATCGCTCGAACCGCTTATTCATTGTGGTTTTCGGTGTTAAATCTTCACATTTCTGCAAATCTTGGCACCAATAATGCCCCCCTTGCAACCATCCAAATTCAACCCAATTCCTGTATTTTCATGCGGCCCCAACTAGATTTCATATAAATGGATCGCGCTTTATGCTGCGTGCCCCTGATCGTCAGCACAATTTGGCCGGTGATTCTCTCCAAGTTTGTCACCAAGATCTTCTGGCGGCGATACAGCGTATAACTCCGCAGCCAGTTCTTTGATATTTACTGGCTTGGAGAGAAAACCATCAAACCCGGAAGCCATCAGCTCAGCACGCTCGCCAGCCATTGCATCAGCGGTACAGGCAATGATGGGAATATTACACAATGGCGCTTTCGCTTCACGGATTTCCCGAGTGGCCTCCACCCCATTCATAACCGGCATATGTTTGTCCATTAAAATAACATCAAAGAGTTCGCGTCGCAAAACACAGAGACACTCCTCACCATCTTCAACGATTTTATGCGCGATTCCCATGGATGTCAGAAATTTACTCATGACCATTTGATTGATCTTGTTATCTTCAACCACCAAAACCTGAAGCGCCTTCACTGACGCAGGGATGGAATTTATATCATCCAACATAAGGCCTTCTCGCAACACAGGAGCTCCCGGACCGTTCCTCTCCTGTGATGTCAACGCGCCCGCCTCAGCTCTTTCTATTGGCATTTTCAAGAAAAAACTTGTGCCCACATTTTCCGTCGATTCAAACCAGACCTGTCCGTTCATGAGTTGAGCCAACTTGCGACAAATGGAAAGCCCTAAGCCTGTCCCCCCATATTCACGGCTAATACTATTATCAGCCTGCTCAAATGATGAAAAAATTCGGCTTTGAGCCTGTTGAGCAATGCCAATGCCTGTATCTTGAACACAAACGAGGATTTCATACTCGTCTTCCGACTCAATAAGCTCCAATGAAACTGTAACCGCCCCCTCGCGAGTGAATTTCACTGCATTGGCAATATAATTTGAAATAATTTGCCGAATGCGCGATTCATCACCGGTATAGGTTTCATCAACCGCACCAAACATTGTGACGTTTAAGGTCAATCCCTTTTGTATCGCCGCTTCCTGCCAAGTATCAATTAACCCTTGCAAAACATGAGACGGAATGAAATTTCGCTCATCTAATTCCAGTTTTTCTGCACCGATTTTCGATAGATCAAGAATATCATTCAAGATATTCAATAAAGAACGCCCGGAAAGCTCTATTGTCTGAATCAATTTATGTTGATCATGGTCTAATTTTGTATTCCCCAACGCTTGGGCTAATCCCAATACTCCATTCATCGGTGTTCGAAGCTCGTGGCTCATCGTTGCCAAAAAATCTGATTTAACTCGTTCAGCAGCACGCGCGCGCCCAACCGCAGCCTCCAATTCATTTAATGTGTGATAGATTGTTACACTGAATATTGACGAAATGCCCGTCACAAAAATTACGGCATAAATTGCCTGCAATGCTCTTTGCATATTTCGACTATCATAAAATGAATCATTCCCAATCAGGCTTTCTACAGAATTCATATACAGCGCCAATACTACGAATAAAGAAATAACGCCGCTTAGAAAAGCGGCCTTGGGTCCCGCCACAAATGCATTAATCATCGGAACAAAGATCAAAATAGGTAAAAGCGCAGTATTTATGCCAGTCCCATCTGGAAGAGCAGAAAAGCAAACACCAAAAACACATAGAAGGGAATAAAAAATAGCGTAGGCTAAAAAATTATGAGAAAATCGCAAACAGTGCACAGCTATCAAAAGCGCGCAAATCACAAAGAGTGAAATGGTATGATCACCCGTCCAATGTCCGTACGTCATCGACATTCCGAACAAGTTAAAGAGTTGCACGAAACTAAACGCCCAGCCCGTTCCATATACGACTCGAGCCTTGACTAAATTTTCCGAGCCTCCAGCATTGGAGACACGCAGAAACCTTTCATAATTGATAAATAAATTTAATCCCGACTGAAGCACTACACCTTCCTTTAAAGTGATGCATAAAAAATGGACAAATTAGCACCTTAATTTTGAAAAAATGCCATAGCCACTTGAATGAGATAATTTTGATTTTTCAGGCAAACCAAAACGATCTTTAATCTCTTTAAAATATAAAACCCTTTAAATCTCGATACGATTTAAGGTTAAGATTTCGTTTATCATTGCGAAGACACTCTTGCCTCTCGCCTTTGATGCTCAGCCTCGCATATCGATAGATTTTTGCTTATAGTACCAACAAAACGCCAAAACGCCCGAAATGTCACAAAAAAACCTTGAAAGCTTCTTCGCGTTGTCAGAAAAATTATGATACAGGATTATAAACGTCAGTGATTCATGATCTCTCTCGATCAAGCCTTTGACGATCGGCAAATATGGGAAAATCTAAAAATGTTGTCTATCCAATTTTCTAAAATCCACGAAAAAATCGCATGTTTGACAACGCTCCTACCAGCGACTGCTTTCTATGCTTTTATGTCCATTACCAGCATGGCTTGTTTTTCGACTGTTATGACCCCAGCAGCGACAGCGCAGGCACCCGAAGCAGTAGCAACGTTCCGGGACTGGTCGGTATTTGTGAAGGACATAAATAATGATCGTATATGTTTTGCCGCTACGGAGGCTAAAAATAAACAGCCGACCAATGTCAAACATGGCGATGTATTTTTTCTGGTTGCATCGTGGCGTTCTGGCGCCGCGACCAATCAACCAAGTTTGATGACAGGATACCCCTTAAAGCAATCCCCAGAGCCTGTTTTGCGGATTGGTGCGGATCGCTGGGAAATGTATACATCTGAGAATGAAGGTTTCATCGAACGCGATAGTGACGAAACTCGCCTCATTAATGCAATGAGACGGGGAGCCGATATGAGAGTTTCTGCTGTCTCGAGCCGCGGAACCGCAACCAGCTATGTTATCTCCCTACGGGGCATTTCCGCAGCACTCGATCGTGTAAAGACAGTTTGCAAATAAAGGAGGCTTTTCTCTCCGCACACACAAAATCAGATAAAAGCACATGCCTTCAAGAGGGAGTTACTCTCTTTGAAAAAAACTGCTTTCAGATATACGCTTTACTCAGAACCGACGGATGGTTTGTTAAATATTGTGCCCTCTCTAAGGACCGTTTTTTCGCTGGCACGCCGCCAAATGTACCCCTTACACAGACCAGGCCCAATACAGCCTGTAATCTTGAGCTGATTTTGATTCAGCAAACGCACTTTCGCAAAATAAGATTTACCCGTACGGGGATCATAGAGATCACCTCCCCGCCACTGATTTATTTTAGAAAATTTCACATGGTTCAAAATCTCGATCCCAATAAGGGAACGTTCACGCAGCCTCTGATCTGGATTCAAAGCATCACTTTCAGAAAGATTTTCATACGCATGGCGAACAAGATAGGCACATAAATTACGAGAATGATTATCACAAGCCTGCACTTTGATTATTGCATCACCGTCCGGGGGAACCCACTCACCATAAGCACTCATAACTTTAGACGGAATTCCCTCTTTCTCGCCAGCGATGTCATTTTTATAATTTTCTGCATGGGCAACGCTCGCCAATATCAGTGCAACTAATATTGACATCATAAATTTGGAAACGTTCTCTATAAAATCATTCATATTACGCTTAATAATCATGCGTGTTGCTTCCCCATGGATACCATCATTCAAATTTGACAAAATGGTTAGCAAAAACACAGTCTGTTTTAAACGCCCTGACAAGTAAGCGCGCGCAAATGTGAAGTTTCCGGCACATGATTGTAGTTCATACGCGAAAAGAAATCAACCGAGGCTACTTTTCCATGACATTGAAAAATCGCGCTAAAACAACAGAGTAACGCCGCGCAGCGTTTTTCCTTTTGTCTTGATAAAAAGATTACAAACACAGCATTAATAATATTCACAAACACTTGAACACCAGTGCACTACTCCCCATCTCTAAGAGTCCGATTCAAAACTAATATTTAGCCAGTCGTCTTGAGATCATACGG
>CAYZLR010000009.1:0-60464 GCA_964479275.1 uncultured Caulobacterales bacterium | reverse complement strand
TCCGTATGATCTCAAGACGACTGGCTAAATATTAGTTTTGAATCGGACTCTAAGAACTGATTATTGTTTTTACATTAGGTGCTGCAATTTTTAAACTGCCTCAACTATGCGCATTTAGTCTCGACATTCAAGACAGCTATTTTGCCTAGAGTCCGATTCAAAATTCGCTTTCGTCTGACGAAACAGTTTTTTTTCGAGACCTGGAACGGGGGTATGCATTATATGTCAGTACCGAAAGTACACACCCCCCCTTTTGCAAGTAACAAAAGGGGGGGTGTGAATCGGCCTCTTAGAAACGATGAAAACGATATCAGCACAAGGCTTATTTTCTTAGTGATAGCGCATTACTCTACAAATTTTTTGGCAATTTTATCCATAGAAAAAGGAAAAACTATTGTGTTGGTGCGATCACCGGCAATTTCCTGCAAGGAATTTAAATAACGCAATTCCATAGAACCTTCTGACGTGGCCAGGATATGAGCCGCTTCCGCGAGCTTTGCAGCCGCCTGTTGCTCACCTTCGGCAAGGATGATTTTTGAACGACGCTCACGCTCAGCCTCCGCTTGCTTGGCAATCGCCCTGATCATGGACGGATCAACATCAACATGCTTGATTTCAACATTCCCGACCTTAATGCCCCAGGCTTCAGTTTGCTGATCAAGAATGGCCTGAATATCCTTGTTTAATTTATCACGTTCCTGCAACATTTCATCAAGATCATGCTTACCAAGTACAGAACGTAAAGTGGTTTGTGCCAATTGGCTTGTAGCCGCCATATAATTTTCGACTTGAACAACCGCGCGCACCGCATCAACGACACGGTAATATATAACTGCATTCACTTTTACCGAAACATTATCTTGTGAAATCACGTCTTGTGTCGGAACATCATGCACAAGGGTTCTCATGTCGACCTTGCGCATTTGCTGAATCAGGGGAACCAAAAAAATTAATCCAGGGCCAGCTGCCTTGCGCCCCACACGTCCCAACGTGAAAATCACGGCTTTTTCATACTCTTTCAAAACCTTGATAATATTCGTTAAAATAAAAAATACAAAAAATCCAATCGCGATTAATATTCCAAAACCATCTGGCATTTTAAAACTCCATTTTATCCAGGGGCATAATTTTGCGCCCAAAATTACGCTTCAACATTCATCCTGCAGCGACATAATTAGTAATACTCAACCTAACCTACCCCATCATTTTACGGGGCGAACCTCTAGCACGAGCCCATTTATACGATGTACACGGACCTCTCCGCCAATTTCCATATGCTCTTTAAACTTTGGGTCACAATCAACACGCCACCTCTCAGCCCCAAGCGTCACGAAAAAATGTTGCTGCACAGGGTCAAACTCTTCAACTCGCGCAACTCGCCCACGCATATCATCACCAAGCATTACAGCTTCATTGCGCGGTTTGTTTTGCACCCAACGCACTGCGCGAGCGATCATCACCAACATCATAAAAGCGGACATGCCAAGGAAGGTAGCCACAAATAGCGATAGGTGTGTTGACGTCAATTCCATTATCTCTCTCGGATTAGAAAATCACTACAAAACCATATGATCATGTTTGCGATTTATGATTTACGGGCATTCGCGATAGTAATGAGCTGGCATCTGCGCTGCTTTTGGCCTTACGCACCACAAGAACCAAGCCTTCAACATCGGATACTTTAATTTTATCTCCAGGCACTAAGGGTTCTTTGGAGCGCGCTTGCCATCGCTCTCCCTCAACAATCACATAGCCCTCTGTGCCGTGCCATTCATCGACGTAACCCTCGCGGCGGCGAATAGCGTCACCGCCAAGCAAAGGCCCACCGGCTCTGGAGCTGACAAATGCAAACAAGATGAGCGCTAAAAATGCGCCGGCAAAACCAATGATCATAGCGATTACACTACCGGAGACTCGCAATGTTTCGGGAAATAATAAATATAGTCCGGCTGCGAATAATCCAAGTCCCAATAACCCCGCCACACCAAAAGTCGGTGTATATGCCTCGATGAGGATCAAAACAAACCCACCAATCATTAATGCAGCGCCCAGCGATCGAAACGGGAGAGTTTGCGCAGCATAAAGCCCTAACATCAAACAAGCAAAACCAAGGGCACCGGGAAAAATCGACCCCGGATTCCAAAATTCTACCGTAATACCGAGCATGCCGATTGACATCAATATGGCTGCTACATTTGGGTCTGCAAAAAATGCCAAAACTCGCTCGGCTGTTGTAGGTTCAATCCGATTTACAAAAATATTTTTTGTATTAATCTCAAATATTTCGCCTTTGACCTCGACTTTTCGCCCGTCAATTTTTAGCAAAAGATCATCCATATCATCAGCAATAAGATCAATTACATTTAAACGTAACGCCTCAGAAGCGGTGACGTTGGCCGCATCACGCACAGCTTTTTCAGCCCAATCAGCATTACGCCCCCGAAGCTCCGCCAGAGATCGTATATATGCAACAGAATTATTGATAATTTTTGCCCTTAACGCTTCACGGCTCGACAATGGCCGAGAATTTTGAGCAGAACCAGATGGTGATGCAACAGGCTCGTCTCTAGGCTGAGTAACATCATCAATTGCCTCTCTAATGATCTCTCGATCTATTGGCGCAAAGTCTGATGTATTTTCTTTATCAAGTTGCGGCTCAATGGGCTCTAACGCCGGCCCTTGCCCACTATCATTACCGCCAATTTGGACCGGCGTTGCTGACCCCGTATTGGTTGCAGGAGCCATCGCCGAGATATGCGCTGCATACATAATATATAAACCCGCACTGGCGGACTTTGCGCCTTGGGGTGAAACATAAGTTGCGATAGGCACACCTGAATCCAGAATTGTTTTGATAATACTCTCCATCGCGGTCACTAAACCACCGGGTGTATCAATCTCTAAAATGATCAATTCTTTTTTTGCCGCCGAAGCTGCTATAATTTCTCGCGACAAATAATCAGCTGCTGTTGGCGTCACTGCGCCTTTCAATGTCAGAACTGTTGCCTCAGACCGCGATGCATTTTGATGATCTTGAAATCCAAATGCGGTTTTCGCATAGGACAAGACGGATAATCCAGCCAACATCACGCCCAGCCAAAAAATTGATCTAAACATAAATCTTATTGATATGCTGTTCATCCCGTTCGCCCTATTCATGTCCCTACCCTTCATATGATGGCGCTTATTTAAGGAATTTTCAAGAGAATGATCTGCAGCGTAAGAATATAGAATAAAAAAACACCGACCCCGAAAGGCCGGTGTTACACTTAGATTATTGTTGCAGTTGCGAAAAACGTCAGCAACCAGCTAGTCAGGTGACAGGTATTTAATTCGTAACATTTGCCCAATTTTGGTCAGCAGCCTCAATAAATCCTGGAATATCTTTCAACCATTTTTTTTGAACGCCTTTGCTTACGTTTAAGTAGAGTTTGCCATCAACAACTTTGTAAACTTTAGGGTTACCCGGTGCTTTTTTGCCATTCGCCATAGCCCACGCACAATGTCCACCATATTGTGGGCGGTAAGCGTCAGGATCAGCGACAAAACGGTCTAGATTTTCCTGATTAGAAAAATACCAGTTCACGCCAAGATATTCCGTTGAGAACTCAGCCCGACCTTGAACGGGGGCGTCCCCTTCAAAATAACTGACAACATCATATCCATCGACGGCAGCATCCCAACTGCCAAATCCCTTTTTGAGATAAACTGACTCCGCTGAAGCGCTGAATGAAACAGCAAATGCCGAAATCAGCATAATGAGGAAAGATTTAATGGTTAGTGATTTAGAAATAGTCATCGATTGCTCCTGTTTGGTAAAATCTTAAGGTCTGTTTGAATGCTCAATCTCGGAGTTTTGCTCAGGGCCTTGAGCTTTACGCTTTACTGCTGTCTGTAAAATAGCGATGAATTATGGCAAACCTAGGGGGAATTGGCCATTTTTCCGCCAATCCACGCAAATGTGAGCGCTCGTGTTTCTCGTTGATTTTATTGTGATAATTGACATCACTAAAAAATTAACGAGAAAATATGACAAGCTAACTTGACTTTATGTCAATAACCCCATACACGTGTCTCCAAATTAAGTGCGTTGGGAGAGCGAGAGATGAAAAACTTAAAATCGACAACACTATCAAGTGTGATTTTATTAGCCTGCTTTGCCACAGGATTGGCAGCTGGCATCGTTCGCGGACTCGAAATCAATATTCCGACTTGGATCTGGATCATCCTAATTATAGGCCTATTCATCGTTTCAATGGCGTACTGGCATATCATTGATGAAACAGCAAAAGAAGCACACAAATTTTCCTGGTATTGGGGCTCATCCATCGGAATTTGTTTGGTCATTGGATTATACTTTGCCAATTTCTCTGGCATGAATTCAATTCATATGTTTGCTTGGTTGATCCCTGAACAACCCAGTGCTGATGATATCTTTTTTACAGGAACGATTGCCGCTATTTTCACCCAATGTATTTGTTACGCCATTGTATGGATCCTCTGGTGGTTACGGATGCGATAATTCATGGAAAATAAACTCAGAGTTTTACGGGCAGAGAAGAAATGGTCCCAAGCCGAACTTGCCGATCAGTTGAACATCTCACGCCAAAGCGTTAATGCCATAGAAACAGGAAAATATGCCCCTTCCTTACCACTCGCATTCAAAATTGCGCGTTTATTTAACCTTACCATTGAAGAGATTTTCCTCGATAAAGAAAACAAAACAAAACAAAATAATATGACCCTGTGAAAAATGAAGGTCCCAAACTATGACACATTCACTCCCGTTTAAACGATATATTCCGAACATGGCTTTAAGCTTATGCGCAGCCGTTTCACTATTTCTCCTGACCACAAGTGTAACGACCCTGGATTCCGTCAATGCACAAACAAAATTGACAGAAAGTGAAACGACTGATTTTTCACCCTGCCACATTAAAGGTGTAGAAGAATTAGCACAATGCGCCCTAATTGCGGTCCCGGAAAATTATGCGGACCCTGGGGGAGCCTCAATCTCGCTTAATGTTGCGATCTTACCCCCCAGTGGCGGGCAACCGAACAATGATCCTTTGTATTTTCTGGCTGGTGGTCCTGGCCAGGCTGCCACTGAACTTGGAATCATTTATGATCGCTTATTGCGAAGGGCACGCCGCGGGAGAGAATTGATCTTGATTGACCAACGCGGCACAGGAAAATCATCGCCTTTCACATGTAGACCTGACAACAACCCTCTGGCAAATGGTGGAGATGTCGCTCGGAACTGCCTGAGCCAAACAGAAAATAATCCTGCCTTTTATACTTCAGACTCATTTATTAAAGACCTTGAATTTGTAAGAGCACGTCTGGGACATGAAAAAATATCATTGATGGGTGTCTCTTATGGAACACGCGCCGCACTATTATATGCAAAGGCCCATCACCCCAGAGTACGGGCCATGATATTAGATAGTGTTGCCCCTCCTCACATTCCTATCTTCTCCCAAGAGGCTAATTATGCAAGCAATATTTTAACGCGCTCAATTGCAGATTGCAAAAACTCTGAAGATTGCAATACAGCATTTCCGAATTTGGATGCAGAATTTGAAAGCTTACTAAATGACCTTTCTATTGCGCCAGTCTCAGTAACTATTCCCGATACAGATAATATTGCTTTTGATGTAGATCGAAACCTGTTTCTTATGGGATTTCGCGGGGCGCTTTATTCTCCAGTTTCAACTCGTTTAATTCCTTATATAATTTCTCAGGCAAGAGCTGGTAACTTTTCTCCATGGCTGGCGCTGTCAGATTTTGGCGCTCAAGAAGTGAATGGTGGAATTTCTTTAGGACTTTTATTATCCGTGCAATGCGCTGAAGAATATGCGCTTTTAGCGAATACCCCTCCAAATTTGGAAGACAATCTTTATCCCTCAAGCCTTGATCTTTTCTTTACTGATGCTTGTGCCGTTTGGCCAAATGCAGTGCCCCCCGCAGGCTTTAATGATCCTGTAACAGTGGACACGCCGACATTGCTTCTTTCAGGAGCCCTAGACCCAATAACACCGCCGGCCTTGGCTGAGGCTGCAGCAGAATATCTATCAAACTCAGTACATCTAATTGCTGATCACGCGGGCCATAGTGTGATTTCATACGGCTGTGCGAACATCTTAGTTGCAGAATTTCTGGAACATAACGATCCTGCAAAAATGGATGGAGCCTGTCTTAAGAAAATTTCGACGCCTCCCTTTACCGCTGCAGTTTATGGACCAAAACCATGATGAATATGAACGCCCAAAAAGGAAATGGCAGTAAAATGGAGTCCCGCTTGTGATTAAAATCGACCATTTAAAAAAGAGTTTTGGAAAAGTTATTGCAGTTAACGACGCCAGCTTTACTGCGCAAGATGGTGCAGTCACCACCTTGCTGGGCGCGAATGGCTCAGGAAAATCAACGACCATGCGTGCAATTAGTGGGTTAATCACCGCTGATAGCGGGGCGACTTTTGTCGATGATATTTCAGTAGCACAAAAACCGATTGAAGCACGCAAACGACTGGGAATTTTTCCAGATCAGTTTGGGTTATACCCCCGCCTTACAGCAAAAGAAGAAATCACTTATTTTGCAGGGTTTCATGGATTGCGCGGCAAACAGTTACGCAGTGCGCTTGAGGAAATTGTATCCTTACTCAGCATGGAAGATATTATTGACAGACGCACGGAAGGCTTTTCTCAAGGCCAACGCATGAAAGTTGCTCTTGCTCGCACACTTATCCACAACCCTCATAATTTGATGCTTGATGAACCCACAAGGGGATTGGATGTCAGTAATATTCGCTTGCTGCGCAAGATTATTCAGGAAAGGCGCGATCGAGGTGATTGCATTCTCTTAACCAGTCACGTGATGGCAGAAGTCCAGGAACTATCTGACCGAGTCGTTGTCATCAATGCAGGAAAAATTGTAGCTGATGAAACCCCCGAAGGATTGATTACCAAAACTGGAAAATCCAATTTGGAAGACGCATTCGTATCATTGATTTCATAAAGGCCAAGCTATGTTTTCACAAATCACAAATATATTTCGCAAAGAGTGGCTAGAATTCTTACGCGACCGCCGCACGTTTTTAACACTATTGGTGATGGCGTTTGCCGCCCCACTTTATATTTACTTCCTCATTGATCTTGGCAGTAAACGTCAGGAAAATGATGAAGCCATATCAGCCATTCTCGTTGGCGAAGAACAAGCACCCAACCTTAAACAATTTTTGATTGAGAGAAACGTTGAATTTAAAAACCATAACTCTCTCAATGAAGCTCAAAGCAATGCCAAAACCAGCGAAGTTATTGTCGTGTTCGAATCCAATTTCCGGGATAACTATGAAAACTCTCTTCCCGCAACTGTTAGCCTTTATGTCAATCAAAAAGATGACACGGCCTCGGGCAACGTGCGCCAAATCAGAACTTTGTTGCGCGCTTATAATGAACAGATTGAGGCTGCACGTCTGATTGCTAGGGGGGTCTCACCAGCGCGTATACAAGCCATTGATATTGAAGAGTATGATTTAACCAGCTCGGGCCGTGCCAGTAATCTTATCGCCGGATTAATTTTATATATGTTTATTGCAACTGCCTTTGCGGGAACGATTGCGACAGCAGCTGATTTAATCGCTGGAGAAAAAGAACGCCAAACCCTTCAACCCCTGCTGGCTCAGCCCGTAACTCGTTCATCACTCGTGATCGGAAAATGGCTGACACTTGCACTTCTTGGGGCGGGTTTTTGCTCCATTGCCTTTATGTTTGGCGGGTTTATTATTTCAAAAGCCCCCCTCGCTGAAGCTGGGGTCACTTTCCATCTTGGCCTCCCCACACTTGTGATCGGGGCTTTGTCGTTAGCCTGTCTTGCAATGTTTGCCACCGCTTTTCAAATTTTCATTGCTTCGAAAGCACGCACTTATCGCGAAGCCATGACCTACCTGCCCTGGACGGCCCTTGTGCCTTTTGCGGTTACGTTTTTTCCGCTTTTCACAAGCATAGAATATGGCGGGTTAGTCAGTTATGCGCCTATTTTTAACCAAACATTTGTTCTAAGAGAATTATTACTTGAGGGGAGCGCGCCGCCGAGCCAACTCTTTGGAGGGTTTGCAACCTCAATCGGACTTGCCATTCTTTTCCTTGCACTGACAATTCAAAGCTTTGGTAACGAAAAAAGTTTCTCTTAGTGTCTGTAGAAACCGATTAAAAAGCAAAAACCGCATTAAAACAAAACTGTAAAACCATTCGCCTTCAACTAGTATCGCACGAATGGTTTTACAGTTTTTCGAGCAAGCACTTATATAAGAACGCTCCCGGACACCCTCGAAACGCCACACAGAACGAGCCGAGAACATCAGTATCCGGTTTATTGCACTGACTAAAGATACAAAAAAAAGCGGCTCTATTTTGAACCGCTTTAAAGCATTTCTAGATCAAGCTACTATCGCTTGTGCGTTCGAAAATGTGACCGGGTAACACCGTAAAGCAGCTTCTTGATTCCATTTAATATAGAGTTGCTTTGGTTATTAAAAAAATCTTATCGAACCTTATTATTAACCTGCAACTCGTTGAATTGAGGGGCCCAGACTTTCTATGACTGAACGAGCATCATAAGCCGTCGGATTGTTTGCAGGTTTTTCACCCTTGGCAACAAGAATAATGGCGCCAATTGTATATTCATTGCGTTGCCGGGTAGTTGAGCTTGTAGACCCAAAGCCGCCGCCAAAACGATTGCCAAATCCGCCATAGAAAAAGCCGCGTCGACCAAACCCACCGCCGCCAAATGCCGTACCCGTTGTCCGGAAGGAACTTCTCACATCAGCACTATCTTCAAGCATAATAAAATAATCATTGCCACTATCAAGCGTGACTTCTGCCGCACGATAAAGAACATAATTCTCAACCGTCACTCGATCTGTTAGAGAGTTCCCGCTAAACACGATGCGGTATTTATCTTGTTCAAGCTTTTGCTGTGAATAACCATCACCGCCGTTTGCTGCCGGCGCATAAGGGGTGGTCGTGGCACAAGCCCCTAAAGCGATTGCCCCAAGAGCTGCCAACAAAATTTTACGTATGGGCATTGATTGGATTTTTTTCATATCTTCCGTCTTTCGTTTCATTCGTAATTATAACAAATTTCGTACTGCCGAACTTTTTATTCGCCCCCCTTAAACGCAAAGGACTATGATTGGTTCAATCCCCTCACCTCATGATTTAGTGATAAGAAATGCACCAGTCGCCGTTTTATTGTGTATCATTGTTAGCAAGGTGTGCTCAATGTCCAATCACATTAACAATATTAAACGCCTTATTATCGGAAATGAAGGTGAATTTTTCATTCAATAATGAGCCTTTAAGTGGCGCACAAAGCCTTCTATCCCTTATGCCATATGTGTGATCACCCCACTAATCGCTCTTCATCCCCTTTTTAAATGAACTTATTGCCATGATTAACGATAAAAACTATCAACCCGCCCCACTTTATGCGAACCTTAGCAGCCATCAAGACAGCGGGGAGCCTTTTTACGATCTCGTCTCTCCTGCGGACTTCCCCAAAGGCACAATCAGATTTCGCAATCAGGAATGGGCAAAAAACGTAGGCCTAAATAACATTTCGGATGTAGAATGGGTCACCTATTTCAGGGATTTCGAACCATTACCGGAAAATTTGCAACGCCCTCTCGCCATTCGCTATCATGGCCATCAATTTCGTCATTATAATCCACAGATTGGTGATGGAAGAGGGTTTTTATTTGCCCAATTACGAGATAATCAACATCGTTTACTAGATCTTGGCACAAAGGGGTCGGGACAAACCCCATATTCAAGATCCGGCGATGGACGGCTCACTTTGAAAGGTGGGTTTCGTGAAGTTTTAGCCACCCAAATGCTGGAAGCATTGGGAGTCTATACATCAAAAACCTTCAGCCTGATTGAAACAGGAGAAGCACTTTACCGGCAGGACGAACCCTCTCCGGCCCGAAGCGCAGTTATGGTTCGCCTCTCTCATTCTCATGTTCGTTTTGGCATTTTTCAACGCCTAGCTTTTGAGAAAAATTCTCAAGCGATCGAAAAACTTCTCACTTACTGTATTGATAATTTTTACCCTTCTCTCTCATCCCTCACCGGAGACGATCGCGTCATAGGCTTTTATGAACAGGTCATTTTCAATACTGCGCGCCTATCTGCTCAATGGATGGCCGCTGGCTTTGTTCACGGCGTTTTAAACACAGACAATATGAATGTAACGGGGGAGAGTTTCGACTATGGGCCCTGGCGATTTGCGCCAACAGCAGATCCAAACTTCACCGCAGCCTATTTTGATCAAACTGGGCTCTACTCATACGGCCGCCAAGGGGAGGCCGCGGGGTGGAATTTGGCACAATTGGGCGGGGCTCTAACCCCGCTCATCGCCCCTGAAAAACTCTCGCAATCCCTCAGAACTTATCCTGAAACCTATCAAAGCGCCCTGACAGATGCTTTTTTCAGCCGGCTCGGCCTTGTCCGTGAACCCTCTCCCGACGACACTGTAAAAACGAGCGAAGCGAAATTTGTAATGGATTTACTGAAGACCATGGCTGGAGAAGGCGCGCCCTTCGAGCAAACCTTATTTGATTTTTATGGCGGCTTACTCTCCCAAAATCGCATAAAGCACAGTAAATACAATGAGCTATACAACAATAAGCAATTTGCCCCGTTACTAAAACGTCTATGGGATTTCGCACCAGTGGACTCCCACCAAACCGCAAAAAACCTGGAACACGCCTATTTCCAACAAAACGCTCCCTGCACTATGCTCATTGATGAGGTTGAAGCTTTATGGTCACACATCGAAGAACACGATGACTGGGCTCCATTTCAGGCAAAACTCGAAAAAATCGCACAAATGCGCGCCGGATACAGCTTTCAAAGTAGCGTTTGGCCCCAAACCACGGGCGCTTGAGTCATATTTTTACCGCAGAACAGTTAGATTAACGCTCTGGCTGCAGTCAAATGGGAGCTCCCCATTTTCAAAGGATGATTTTCCCGCTAACATTGGAAATAATAGGGCCGCCGCGAGGGCGGATTGGTATGGAAATTTAGGGGCCACCCCATGACGTCAGAAGTTGTATTGATGAATCGGAAGACCGTTGCCATGGCATCGGATAGTGCAGTGACCATTTCCGGCCCTGGTTTTTTAAAAACCTATCAATCTGAGGATAAATTGTTTCCTCTCGTTGAGGGTGCCCCTGTTGGGGTGATGATTTATAACAATGCCGAAATCATGTCGACACCGTGGGAAACGGTTATCTCACTCTATCGCGAACAAATGAATGGCCGCACATTAGATAGTATCGATGCCTATGGGGCAGATTTCATGGAATTCCTCTCCGGTAATCCGGATCTGTTTCCCGCAGATCATCAAGATACAGAGTTTTTTAAAACCATAGCCGTCGTTTTAACGCTGGTTGCCGAGGATTTTGATGAGCAGATCGCGGACTTTAGACGCGAGCATCAGGATAGAGTTCACGATCATATTTCTGGTATTTTTGAGTTTGTTGTTCGAGAATTGCACAATAGTTACTCTCAATACCCAGATGGATCTCCGCGAAAAGAGCTTTCATGTTTCCCAAAGGGAATGGATCAACAAGTACGACGACGCTATTCGGGTGAAATTGATCAACTTATAGACAGTCTTCTAGGGTCACTAAAAGCGGAATATTCTGTACTAAGCGTATCTGAGGATACGAAAAATAAACTGCGTGATATTGCCGTTTTTGCAGCCACCCGCGATGCGTTTTTTGAAAATTATACTGGTATCGTTGTCGCCGGTTTTGGTGCGCGCGGACAATTCCCCGCCATGCGCTCTTACCTTACTTCTAGTGTCGTACTTGGCATTTTAAAACGCAAACAAGATCGCGGAAATGACATGAGCGCCGATGCCGGACCCGTTGTGGAAACTTTTGCCCAAGACCGAATGATCCGAACTTTTTTAACCGGCATGGACCCTTACCTGATGCGCTTCATGTATGGTGAAACCCTGCAACTGTCGATGCAAGTTGTAACCGATGTTATTCGCCGCGCACCCAATTTATCAGACTCAGATCGTCAAGCCATGTTTGACGATTACAGCCGGAATAATCTCGGCTTCGCCATTCGCGAATTTTTTGGAGAAATTGGCAGCTATCAAGAAGCGGTACACACACGCCCGATTTACAGGGCGGTTGGCGTATTACCCAAGAAAGAATTGGGAGAAACGGCAGCAGCACTGATTAATCTGAATTCATTCCAACAAAAAGTTATGAACTCTATCGAAACGGTTGGTGGCCCCGTGGATGTCGCGGTTATCACGCGTAATAATGGTTTGGAAATGATGAAGCAAACGCCAAACAAGTAAGAATTTGAGAATACTCAAAGCAGGAGAAGTTGATAAAATGTCAGATAGATTGAAGCAAATCTGGTCAGGGTTTGAGACAGAAACGACACGCAATCTCACAGGAAGCGGCATCGACAATATTCATGTTCCCCATAGACGAGAGTGGCGTGCACGTGATGACAATTTTCTCCCGGAAAACTTCGAAGCCCCCGCGGAACGGGCCTTTGCGGCACTCAATTGGAAACTTGAAGCTGATTTAAAAAAACAACAAAAACACCGTAAAAAAAGTAAAAATGTCGATACTTTTATGTATGCGAACGAGGACGATTACACGGAAACCATTCCCGCCGGCAGACGCTATGCGCCCGGGCACCCCTTACAATCAAATCGACAAACCCCGCAGCAATCGTTAATGGCTTCCCTACAAGAAACAGACTTTCGTGTATTACGCCGTGAGATTAACTATACCGCTTACGGTGCCGCTGACACTGAAAAAGTGTTAAACGCACGCCGCCGAAAAAAATTCCTTGGTGTTTTTTAGATCATAAATTCATATATTCTTATTTTATTTCAAATAGTTGCACTAAGCGTACACTTATGCGGTCAGTTCAAAAGATAGTGTGATTTGGTTTTTTTCGACTTACGCCCTATATGTATTAAGTAACCAAATGTTACGCCCGCTTTTCTCTTTGTAGAATCGCGAATGTATAATCGCACCTAACGATAGGACAGGCCCTTATGACAGCCATTGCCTACGATGCGCACACACGCGCGGACGACCCTCAGGACACAATCTCATCATCGCCTAGCCGTGCAGAAGCAGAACAAGCTGTTCGCACCCTTATCCAATGGGCAGGCGATGATCCAACTCGTGAAGGCCTGATTGATACACCCAAACGTGTTACAAAAGCCTTTTCAGAATGGTTTTCAGGGTATGATATAGACCCGGAAACTCTCCTTGCCCGGACCTTTGAAGAAGTTGAAGGGTATGACGACATTGTATTGCTCAAAAATATTCGCCTGGAAAGCTATTGTGAACATCACATGGCGCCCATTATTGGCACCGCTCATATCGCATATCTGCCTACGGATAAAGTCGTAGGCATTTCGAAATTAGCCCGTCTTATCGACGCTTATGCAAAGAGACTTCAGGTGCAGGAGAAATTGACAGCGCAAATTGCTGATACCTTAGACAAAGTGCTCAAACCAAAAGGCGTCGCCATCATGATTGAAGCTGAACACCAATGCATGTCTACCAGAGGTGTACACAAACATGGCGTTGATACAGTCACAACCCGTTTCACCGGAGTATTTAAAGATGATCAAAAGATGGAAGAGCGATTCATGCGGTTGATCAAAAATTAGTGACTACCAATTACCAAGAACTCAAATTCCAGAGCCAATCACACCCTCAATGAGAACCGAGCGATTGGCTTTAGTTTTTTAAAGCACCTACACTTCAATTTGAATCGCCGAGATACTTTGAGACTTTTTTGCATTTATTGCAGTTCAACCAGCTCCCACTGACACGCAACATGCTTTAATGCACTAAAAGCTTCTTTAGCTCAAACCAGTCACTAAACTCTGACTACTAAACCTTCATGTCACTATTGGCGAGTTTCATTTAATCAATATCAGCACTTGCTAAAAACCCGCCTGATTGACGCCTCCAAAGATCTGCATACAGCCCACCCGCTTTAATCAGCTGATCATGATGACCTTGCTCAATGATTTGCCCTTGGTCCATAACCACGAGACGATCCATGGCGGCTATGGTGGAAAGGCGGTGCGCAATGGCAATAACTGTTTTTCCTGCCATTAAATGAAAAAGATTGTCTTGAATGGCAGCCTCTACTTCCGAGTCAAGTGCGGAAGTTGCTTCGTCAAGGATCAGGATAGGAGCATCCTTTAAAAATATTCGGGCCAGAGCAATGCGTTGACGTTGCCCCCCGGATAATTTAACGCCGCGCTCGCCAACATGCGCATCAAGCCCCGTTCGTCCTTTCATATCTTGCAAAGAATTTATAAATTCATCCGCACTTGCCCTTTTAATAGCACGTAAAATATCATCATCACTGGCATCAGGGGATCCATAAGCAATATTCTCTCTCAAAGAACGATGCAATAATGATGTATCTTGTGTCACCATGCCAATGTAAGAGCGCAAATTATCCTGACTGAGCTCTGCTATATTGTGCCCATCAATTCTAATATACCCGCTCTCTACATCGTAAAATCGTAACAAGAGACTAATCAATGTGGTTTTTCCTGCGCCGGAGCGCCCAACCAATCCAATTTTTTCGCCGGGCTTTAAATCAAGTGATAAATTGTCAATCACTCCGCTTTTTTTACCATAATGAAACTGGATATTTTTAAATTCTATCCCCCCTTCTATTTTTCCGGGTAATGATTTTGGCGCTTCCACATCAACCACACTCACAGGTTGGCGCAACATTTTCGTACCGTCATGAATAATGCCAATTTGCTCGAAAATGGCTGAAACTTCCCACATAATCCATTGAGACATACCATTAATACGTAAGACGAGAGCAATTGCCGTTGCTATCGCGCCAATTGTCACCAAATTACCGAGCCACAAATGAAGACTTAAAGCTGCAACAAAAAAAATCAGGAGGCAATTAATAGTGGTCACAAAAACTTCAAAGAAAGTAACCAACCGCATTTGCGGGTGAACACTATCAAGAAAAATACGCATACTATCTTTTGCGTATATTTCTTCGTGCCCCGCATGAGCGAACAATTTAACAGTAGAAATATTTGTATAGCTATCAACGATACGCCCCGTCATCTCAGAACGTGCATTGGCCTGACGTTCTGCGACGGCACTAAGGCGCGGAACAAAAAACCAAATAATGCCGCCATAGGCCACAAGCCAAATGATAACGGGGATCGCAAGACGCAAATCAGCCTGGGCTATAAGAGCAACCATAGTCAGAAAATATACGGATACGTACACCAGGATATCAAGAAGCTTCATCACAACCTCACGAATCCCAAGGGAACTTTGCATCACTTTTGTCGCAACGCGCCCAGCAAATTCATTCGAGAAAAAATTCAAACTCTGACCAAGTAATTGCCGATGCATACGCCAACGGGCAATCATTGGCAGGTTTCCCAATAAGGTTTGATGGATAATAAGCGCCGAAAACAAGGTTAAAACCGGCAAACCAATCATGATCAATAATGAAAACCCTATAAGCCGGTTTTGTTCACGCTCTAAAAACCCCTCACGCTGTGCATTCGCGAGCCAGTCAACCAATTGCCCTAAAAATCCGTAAAGCAATACCTCCCCCACCGCAATCAATGCGGAAAGAATGGCCATGGCTAACAGCCAATAGCGCGCGTCTTTGACATAATACCAGCAAAAACCAATAAGATGATCGGGAGGGGCATCCCCTGGAGCCAAATCAGGAAAGGGATTTAATCGTTTTTCAAACCAACGTAACATATGATCTCTTTTGGTATGACAAGATTTGCTAAAAAAGCGTCTTAACGACAAATTATTTTAACTTCGCGTCTTCCCCCCGACAATTTTTAAAGCTTATACTGTTGTGACAAAAGAGGGAGACAAATGGGGGATCTAGTAACATACCGTGCAATATCGGCTATTGCAATTTTTGTTGTAGGGATAATGGTTTGGGCATTGTTTCGCGCTCCTTACCTAACAGCAACCTCTCTTTTTAATCGTTTATTTATCATCGTCGCCATTACATCGGCGTTCTTTAGCGCAGTCAGCTCCGCGATCGGCTTTGGCTTACTCACTTCTCAAGAAAGCGATGATCTTTTTCGAAACTATATTCTTCCTCCTGCTTTTGGCGTTTTTGTGTTTTTTGTCGCCGTCGCGATTTGGGTGGGCGGTGCAGAATTGGTACGCAATCGCGACTGGTTTCGCAGTTTTAATAATGATCAAGGAACTCCCGGAATTTTCGCAGATTTATTATTCTTTTTTGAACGCTGCGTTAAACTCTTTATACTGATACCAATCCTCGCAATCATTTTATTTTTTGTCTCAACCTGGACAAGCGTCGTGGGAATTGCGGGAGTTGATGCTGTTCGATATACCTATAATCAAGAACTATCAAGACTACAAACTGACTGTAGTGGGATCATTGCGTTCCGCGCGAATGACCAATTATTTATAGATGACTTAGGGGTTGCAATTCGTGATGTCAAAAGAGCGGCGCAACGTGAGCAGGAAAGTGGCGGACAGACGGGGCTACGCGGCAAAGGAGCCACTGCAGATTATATTAACGGTGTTGCCCAGTGGCTATCCGCTCTTGAAGAAAGTGCCCTTAAAATTATCGAGGATGATAAGGCAAGGATTAATAAGAATCCCTACGAACAATCTGTTTGCGCACGAAAAGTGAATGATTTACGAACACACCTCTCGCGTAATGCCTTTGAGAATTATGATTTGTGGGCGAGAACATTTGAAACTGACTTTGAAAATTTTCGCCTAACGTTAAATACATGGCGTCTTGATAGACGATTATTGCTTTTTATCGAACAGCAATTAGCCAATTTTGATCGCGCAAACCCAAAGCCATTTATTCGCAATACGCAAAACGGCTCTATCCAAGCAAATGTGATTGAGCAATATTCAAGCGATGTTACGGATGCACTAAAATCGCTTGTACGCAAGCAAAAGCTTCGAAAACCCCCCAAACCTCTGCTCTCGGATTCTGAGCTATCGCCCGAACGGGGGTTGGAAATCCTCACAAGTTGGTTCAACAAACAAAAAACTGAAGCAACCTTGACCACTAATACACAAACCCAAAAACCACGCTCTCGCTCCAGGGCCGTTGTTGAGTCAGAAACGATTAAAACACTTTCTATCGTTGGCCCCAGAGACGCAGTATTAAAAAATGCTCAGGTTTTTTCTGATGTCTGGGCCTTAGCCCTAGCATGGGACTACGCAAGCTATATTTTACTGTTTGTATTTTTGTTATTTCCAAGCGCAGAACGCTCTGCTCGCTATAAGGATTGATGACAAACCCGATCCCATTTTGGAACATGTTTCCGATTTTGAACGGTGCAAAACCGTTACATCAGAGACGAAATTTCATATTAGAAAGGCGAAATTCCTGTCTTTGTTGTACTTGATCTAATTTGCGTGCGGCCTCTAACCATTCGCGGGACTCGCGAAAGGCTTTGACCGATTTATCCTCCGCCTCAGCGAGCTGGGCCATAGAGTCCTCAACTATTTTACGGCTCAGATTGGCGTAATGCTCCGCTTCTTCAGCCTTTTTGACGGCTTGTTCAAGCAGCAGCTCCACCTCTTTACCAATTTTATGTTTCCGGACAAACATCCAATAGTCCCTTAACCCTCCGAGCGAAGAACCCGGTTTTTAAAGCCTATGAACGACCGTTCGAAAATATTGCATTTACGCTTTTTAATAAAACCGCACACAGGCAACGGGAAGGGAAGCAAAATCCATGCCTTGTCGCCATTAACGAATAAACTCCCCGAAAAATGCGCCATCCCTTGAGCATATCCAGCTCACGTGCCACCTGCTGAGCGCCCGAAAATGCGACAAAACAATAAGTTAAAACACAGCCCTGATTCAATTTGATGGGAAGGCGCTTTAAAGGGGACCATTACCATCTCCGCCGAAAAACAACGCAGAAAAACCTAACAATAAACTTCCCCCACTAAAAATCCCCAAAACAATCATTAATATCATTGCGCCAGTCATATCTCTCTCCCAAAATAAGCACTCTTAATGCCTCATCACATCAAGATCATGAGAGTTGATTATCCTCGCAAATATGGGGAATTCTTTTTCGTTTTGAGGCGGGTTTATGAAATTATTCACCGATTATGGCCAATTAGTGTTGGTCATAGCACTGATTTATTTATTCACCGGTTGTTGCTGTAATTTTCTCAATGTTTCTCGCACAACAATACCCAAGGCTTTGGCCTCTTCAACTCGGCCGGACCCCTTTCGCCATGCCACACCAATGGTACGAAACGGGTCAGGTTTTGTAAGAGGTTTAACGACCAACCCGGATGATTTTGCCATCCCTTGGCGAACTGCCATATCCGGCAATAAAGTTGCGCCAATCCCCGCGCGCGTCATTTGCGCCAAAGTTAACAGTGACGTGCCGCCAAAACTTGATGCTTTTTCAGCAGATTGCAATCGGCAGGCTGCTAGAGCATGGTCTCTAAGACAATGCCCATCTTCAAGCAAAAGCAAGGGGATCCGTGATAATTGCTCAAGATCAATTTGACGTTCATCGACTAAGGCATGATCAGGAGAGCACGCAAACCAAAAAATATCCTCTCCCACTTCCATAGACTCCACGCCCGGCATATCATAGGGAAGTGCCAGCAGCGCCGCATCAATGACCCCAGCTGCGAGATGATCCAAAAGCGTTGCGGTTAATTCTTCAAATAAATAAAGCTCTAAATCAGGATAATCCGTTTGTAACGCGGGTGTAAGGGTCGGCAAAATGAACGGGGCAATCGTTGGAATAACCCCCAATCGAAACTTATCAGAAAGCAAAGCGCGATCACGCACCGATATAACCAAATCCTCCGTAGACGCCAGTAACGCCGCTGCCTGTCGGGCGACGCTTTCTCCTGCTGGTGTTAAGGAGAAAGACCGGGTCGAACGATCAACAAGCTGAGCTTCGAGAATGCCTTCCAATTCTTTTATGGCTGACGATAATGTTGACTGAGAAACCAAACTATCTTGCGCTGCGCGAGAAAAGGATTGTCGCCGCGCTAACGCCACAAAAAATTGCAATTGTCTTAATGTTGGAAGAACGAGCATAAAGGCACCTACAATTTATTAATCCAAACGATAGAAAAGCTATACATTATTTATCAAATTGATTAAAATAAATCAATAACTTGGAGTTTTTGGCGTTATTGACTTTGAGGCCGGTAAACATAGCGGTGCTTTACGCATCCTCCACATTGCTCTTGCACGCAAATCGCACTGTGACAAATTGAATGACCAATTTGGTTCGCCCCTTAGATCGATATTGATACGCAACAATAACTCAGGATTTAAAACCACAGAAGTAAGGAAAAAAACTTCATGCAAAAATACACCCCAGAAAAGAAGCGTTTGGCGCTCATTACAGGAGCTTCATCGGGGATTGGTGCATCTTTTGCCCGCCATGCTGCCGCAAAAGGGTTTGACGTTGCTTTATGTGCAAGACGGCTCGACCGGCTCGAAGCGCTAGCGAATGAAATCAAAGCGACATGGCCGGTCAATGCTTTTGCCATTGAAGCCGATCTAGCTCATACAGATAGCCCTCATAAAATTATTGAGTCCATAACTGCGCGCGATCGTAGTGTGGATGTTTTGATCAACAATGCTGGATTTTCTATTCCCAAAGGATTTGTTTGGTCTTCATTGGAGGTGCAAAAGAGGTTTTTGACAGTGACGATTGATGCTCCGATGTCTTTAACTCATCTAGCATTACCTAAGATGATTGAAAAAGGGTGGGGACGGATAATTAACATCAGTTCGATCACAGCCTTTTCACAAGGCGGAAAAGGGCACACGCTTTATCCTGCCGGAAAAAGTTTTTTGGTAAAATTTTCACAATCCTTAAACGCAGAAGTTCAGGCACACGGCATTCATGTCAGTGCGATTTGTCCTGCTTTTGTGAAAACTGAATTTCATATCGCTAATGATATGGAAGATCAAATACGCAATCAAGATGCCTGGTACTGGCAGACACCTGAAGAAATTGCTACTGAGGCCTGGCGACGTAATGAACGCGGTGTTGAAGTCATTGTTCCTGGTTTTGTGCCAAAAATTGCCGCAACGGTCTTAAAATTAGTTCCTGAACAGTTTTCGAAACCATTCACACGAAAAGCCGCGGAATCCTACTATGTCGGTGATGGATAATCACTATAAAGAACGGTTAGGCGGCAAGAGAGGCGCTGCGCGTTCCAAAATAATCTCAATTCGTCTATTGCCAGCCGCAAAGGGATCATCTTCATAAAGGGGCTTTGCCACACCATGCCCTACAACACCAACAATTCTATCTTGGGAAAGCCCCGCACGTTGTAAAATTTTACGGGCCGCATTGGCTCGGTTAGAGGTCAATTCAAATGGAGAATACCCTCCTTTTCCACTCGCATCGGCATGACCAGCCACTGTAATTCTGTTGGGCAATGGCACTAAGATCGCCGCTAGTTCCGACAAAAGAATATTTGCTCTCGGCGTAGGCGTGGCCGACCCCAGCGCAAACATCGGTAACCCATCCAAATCGACAGCAATGATTTGCAAACCTTCTTCGGTAAGCATAATCGTTATTGCCTCGCTTTGATCTTTTAACAAGGGATGGGTCAATATTGCATTTTCGATACGTTCTTGGGTTTTTTCAAACAATGCATTTTCTGCGAGAGTTTTTTCCAAAGAATTTTCATACGCACCATCATAGCCAGTCGAACCAGCCGCCGGGTTGGCCGTTAGCGTCGGCGTGATTGCATTAGCTGTGGGCACTTCTGATTTAACAATATTACCGGGCTGTAGCTGATCCGGTGTACCATCGAGTTTAAAATCCCCGGCATATCTGCGCTCTTCCGCAACGCCAAAAGCATTACGCATAGAACCAGCCACAACCTCCAACTTGACTTGATCTTGAATCGAAAACGATACAATCAACACAAAGAAACATACCAGAATTGTCATTAAATCTGCATAGGTGATCAACCAACTATTCGATCGACGTTGACCAGACCTATCGCCTTCACGGACACGGTTTTGAGAATAAGCCCGGCGTGCACGACGATCTGATCCATTCAAGCTTTTCACATCAGTCCTGCTCATACAGGCACAGCCTCAAAAGGTCCTCGTGCTTTTTCGGGTAGGTACACAATTAGCATGTCCGTGATGACATCTGGTGATTTACGTTCAGAAACTTGGCACAATCCGTCAATAATCAGAGCCAAATTTGTTTCCTGGACTTCAAGTTTCATGGCCAGCTTATCCGCGATAGGGAGAGCAAAAGCATATGCTACCAGCGCACCGTATAAAGTCGTCAATAACGCAATAGCCATGGAAGGCCCGATAGTTGATGGGTCATCCATCATCCACAACATTTTCACCAAGCCTACGATTGTCCCGATCATACCAAAAGCTGGCGCAGCCTCACCCATGGCACGAAATATTTTTTCTCCCTCGACAAGTCGGCAAATTTCCAACTCTCGCTCTCGCAATAGTCGCTCACGCAACTGATCCGTAGGCAACCCATCAGCAATCATTTGCTTACCGCGCGAGAGAAAATGATCGGACACAGCAACGCGCTCTAATCCAATCAACCCATTACGACGAGCCACATGTGCCAAATCCCGCAATTCTTCTAAAATTTCACGCGGTTCTTTTTGATGATCAAAAAAAGCAATCTTAGTACCAGTTTTAAAAGCGACCAACACCTTGTCAAAAGGAAACCGCAACACGGTTGCCGAAATCGCACCGCCAATGACAATCAGAAAACTTGGGATGTTAAAAAACACACTGACCGCACCGCCCATCGCGATGGCCAATCCGACTATAAAAAAGCCGGCAACAATACCCCCAATTGTAGCCACATCCATACGCATAATTTACAGCCTTCATCTGTTAAGATAACCAGCTATACAGAATTTGTGTAAAGTTGAGACTTCACCGATTGATAAAATCTGATGAAAACAACCTTAAAAAAATATGAATCCGAGATGACAATTTTTATCGGCTGGAGGCGGCCCTATCTGATATCCATCGTAAGCGGCGCCCGCCCCCCATCAGCTACATTTTCTTAAACGTAAAAATAAAATGCCTAAAACGAGCATCATTATTAATGGCTGAACCAGATTGCCGGGTATTGCCCTTGGCTCAAGGTTTACCCCCAACAATCACGAGGCTCGGCCATTATTGTATTTGCAATTTTATCCTGCCACGCGTCTTTGTTTGGCCGCCAAACTTTGCAACCGTTGGGGACGTTCTGGGCGACGATGGGCAGGTTGGAACGCCAATTGTGCATGATAAGTACAATAAGGTTTGTTGACCTCAGAAGGTTGGCCGCAAAAATGAAAATCATCCTTTGCAGGATCACCAATTGGCCATTTACACATGTTTCTATTAAGCGTTGCGACTGTCGTCAGATCACCAGAGTCAAGCACAACAGGTTGACTGACTTCAGGGGCGCGGATAATCGGCTTTGCCTCCGGCTCCGGTGTAAATGGCTTGGGCTTAGCAGCAACCACAGGTTCAACGCGCTTATCTGGTGCGCGTCCTCTGGAAGGTTTCGCCGGTGTGGCGCGCCCGGAAAGACCCAAACGGTGTACTTTGCCGATAACAGCATTACGGGTAACCCCGCCCATTTTCCCGGCGATCTGGCTTGCTGAAAGGCCTTCAGCCCAGAGTTTCTTCAACATTTCTACGCGATCATCAGTCCATGCCATTGATTTGACTCCAAAATTCATTTCCCGTCAGAACAACTCGCGATATTGCAATTCATCTTCATGAATCAATATATTGTGCGTTGAGCTGCACCCTTATTAAATTAGTCAAGATATAGTATATGGAGAATCAGAAAATACAACATGCGCCTTAACGATATTTTTGCACACCATATGTTGTGGATAACTTATGCATCGTAAGGAAGCTGTATTTTTTGTGGAAAAAGGCTCAATTTAAGGGAAAACCAGTGTATTTGCACTTTTCCCGCCCCGATATAGACGCTCAACGCGTCTAAAATGACTGAACACTCAACCGTCCCCAAAGCACCTACGGATCAAATAGAAGTAAGAAGGCGCTTTCAGCTATTGTTTTGTCACATTTACGAACGCCCAACCGGTCGCCACTTGATCTGGTAATACTTTAATAACTCTGAAAACAATGATTATGGCCAGTTGACCTTTCCTCTCCAACACGCCAAATCTCAGCCCAGAACAGATTTCTAGACCGGACACCCATGACATGGATCAATCAAACCTCTCTTCAGCCGCACCTCAAACGCCATCAGAGGCCCTATCCAATCGAGCGACACCACATCGCCCCGGTGTGCGCCGCTTTGGCTCTATGAACTGGTTAGGGCTCTGGACTTTTTATGAAAAAGAAGTCCGACGTTTTTTGAAAGTCTATTTCCAAACCGTCATGGCGCCTGTCATTTCAACATTGTTGTTTTTATTTGTTTTCATGCAGGCATTTGGCAGCAATCGCCCCGCAGTGGGCGATGTCAGCTATATCGTATTTCTCGCCCCCGGACTTATAATGATGGCGATCTTAAATAATGCGTTTGCCAATTCATCATCCTCGTTAATTATTGGCAAGGTTCAAGGCTCTCTGGTCGATGTTTTGATGGCCCCCTTGTCTCCAAAAGAACTCACGATTGGTTTTGTCGCCGGTGCTGCCACAAGAGGTCTTCTGGTTGGTCTGGTGACAGCTCTTACCAGTGCAGCCTTCATGATTTTTTCTACGCCTCTGCCGATTTATAACATATTGATAATTTTTTATTTTGCTATTTCTGCAGCTATTTTGTTTGCTCTGCTGGGGATCATTAGCGGTCTGTGGGCGGATAAATTCGATCAACTGGCCGCGATTACAAATTTTTTGATCCAGCCACTTACATTTCTTTCTGGCACTTTCTATGCGATTTCACGGCTACCAGAACCGTTCAAGACAATTAGCTCTATCAACCCGATATTTTTACTCGTTGATGGCTTTCGCTATGGTTTTACTGGATATCACGAAGGTAATGTCACGGCCTCAGCACTTGTTATCCTTCTTCTCAATATCACGCTCACTTATGTCAGTTATCGCTTACTCAAAGCCGGCTGGCGCATTAAATCTTAAAAAAGAGATCCGTTTTTATGGTTACGCCAGAAACAGCTTCCCCATCACTAACGCCAGATGATCATGTCTTACCTTTCCAAATCGGGCAAACCGCCGTACGCGGACATGCAGTACGTCTGGGTACGTCCATCGATAAAATTCTAAAGGCTCATAATGATGCTGATGGGTCAAATTTTAATGAACCACTATCGCGTCTCGTTGGGGAGGCTGGTGCTCTTGTCACCATGATGGGGGCTGCTTTAAAATTTAACGGCAAGCTTATTTTTCAAATTCAGGGAGACGGCCCTGTATCCATGGTTGTTGCGGACTATCAGGCGGACGGCTCATTAAGGGCAACCGCTAGCTTAAAGGGCGATAGCCCCTTGGCTTTAGACGAAATAGATTTGCAAGCCATGTTTGGTAAAGGACATATTGCCATTACCATCGATCAAGGAGCAGATATGGAACGCTATCAGGGTGTGACCCCGCTAGATGGCCAAATCCTTGAAACAGCCATTGTTTCCTATTTTCAGCAATCGGAGCAAATCCCAACAGCGGTAAGCCTTGCGGTAGGAAAAATTGCCCTTCCTGGGGGGCGGGAATTTTGGAGAGCGGGCGGCATTATCGCTCAATTTGTCCCAGGTGAAGGCGGTAACCGAGAGCGCGGCGAACATATCTTGATGGCCGAAGAGGATCAAGAAAGCTGGAATCGTGCAGAGGCGCTTTTATCGACCACGAAAGCCGATGAATTACTAGACCCGAATTTGCCAGCAGAACATTTGCTGTATCGGCTATTTCATGAGGACGGGGTTCGCGTTTTTGAGCCCCTTCCTGTTTATGCACAATGTGGCTGTAATCGGGATAAAATAAAAACTGTCTTACAACGTTACGATGAAGCCAACCTAGAGGACATGATCATCGATGGTAGAATAGAAGTCAGCTGTGACTTTTGTCGTGCAAAATACGCCTTCGACAAAAAGGGTAACCCAATTAATGCAGGGGAGAAATCTTGAAAAAGAAAAAATTTGCCGCACATTTAAAGGATCTTGAATTTGATCTTGCTCGCTTACAAACGACAGTGAAGCGAGAAGGATTAAAAGTCGTCATCATCTTTGAAGGACGGGATGCGGCTGGAAAAGGCGGGATTATCAAAACTCTAATGCGACGCATGAGCGCTCGTATCTGGAGAGTTGTCGCCTTGGCAAAACCAACCGAACGCGAACAATCGCAATGGTACTTTCAGCGTTATGTCAATCATTTACCTAGCGCAGGTGAAATCATTCTGTTCGATCGCTCCTGGTACAACCGGGCTGTAGTTGAACCCGTCATGGGTTTTTGTAGCGATGAACAACACCAAACTTTTATGCGTGAAGTCCCCCAGTTTGAAAAAATGCTTGTCGAGAGCGGTATTATCTTGATTAAATACTGGGTTCACGTTTCCCCTGAACAACAGGAAGAACGTTTTCAAGACAGAGCAAATGATCGTCGAAAACGGTGGAAATTATCCAATATAGACCTGGAAGGCCGTCGCCGTTGGGTAGACTTTACTATAGCCAGGGATAAAATGTTTGCACTAACAGATACTGATCATGCGCCTTGGCGCGTGATAGATGGCAATGATAAAGAAAAAGCAAGGTTAAATTGTATACGCTCAATCCTTGATATTATTCCGCCCAAAACTTACGAAGATGCATTCGAACCGATCACCTTGCCAGAACGCCAAAGAGCCGAAGATGTTGGCTACGAAGAGCCGTCTTTAACGACTTTGAATCTAGTTGAAGATTATTACCCAAATTAAATTTTATGCGCTATAACAGTCTATACTTCAATGGATACGCGTAGAAACTGTCAATTAATCCAGGATCAAAGAGAGCAGAGTTAATTCGCCAATCGACTGCGAGATTGAATTTGCCCGTAAACATCCTCATTTTTTAAAAACGTCGTGTACCCCATTTTTTTAAAGGCTAGGCTTTCTAAAATAATTGCATTTGTATTGGCTGTTAACGCGCGGTTCGCCTCGCCGTCACGATAAAAACCGGCATAGTAACCTTTACGTGGGTCAAAATTAGCTTTGGCTAATTTCATAGCCTCCCTACTAAGTTCCAGATCAAAGGATGCATCCACCGCAAAAGCTGCTTTGGTTGACAGAGATTGACATTTATCAACGATTTCACCGCGGCTATTTTTACAAATCCAATCTCCCTCCTTTGCTGAAACAATATTATAAAGAAACCAAGGCGTAGCATCGAGCGAGTCCTCGCTGAACAAAACTGGCATGTCTATTTTACGACTGTAGTTTTGATGACTTACAATCAACCCTGATAATTGTTGCCGGATTTTTGCCGATACATTTTCAAATTCTAAAGTGGTCAACAAAAAAGGTTCCAGATTCAAATAATCTGGTTCACGTATGTCGCGCATAATTTCAATGTTTTCTATAATAACCTGTTCAGTTTCTTCAAAATCAAATGCATCTTCCGCATTGATGCCCCACAAAGAGAACGCAATCGCCGTATAATGTTCATAGCCAAGGCGTCCCTCTTGTTTTCTGTCTGTTTTCCCTTCCCGATATAGCTCTCGATAAAATTCACCATTTTCTTCAATTAAATCGAGACGCCACTTTGATACGATTATATCGATGATGGGCAAAAACTGATCGTAACCTTCACGAATATATTTTAGCCATATGAGCGTACGCCCAATATCGATACTGGAATACCCACTCCCGTGCTGACTAATTGTATTGCGCAAATCAGTCATCAACGCAGATCTCGTATCATATTCCCTATTTGGATATTTATCCTTATACAAAGGAAAATCGCGTAACGTTTGCAAAATCGTTTTCATATTTTCATTAAAAACATCGTCTTTAATAATACCGATTTCATAGGCGCAAACTATAGCCGCAAGAGCGCTCCCCATATCCCACATCGTGGTAAATGGATACCCATCAACCGAATTAAATAAACCTGTATTGACCTGTCTATTATTTTCAAAATATCGCCAGGCATTGCGCGCTATAGCTAAATCTTCCTCACTCAAGATGGAAAGTTCAGCTTGAGAAATTCGGCGAGAAATTGTTGGCCGGCTTATCTCTAATCTTTCTGCACCAGAATCAAGTTCACTAGCCTCGACCAATATGGTTGGCGCTGCTTTTGGCGGCGGGGGATCATTGTTGGTATTTTCGGTAAGCTGAATAGCCGGAACCTCAAGCGTGGGCGTTTCAACATTTAGCGCGTCAACATTAATAGTATCTTCTTGGATATTTTCAGCTTTAACCACTAGCGCGTTCTCACCAAACCCTCGTTGAATCGCTGTTGCTTGCTGAGTTTGTGAGGCATTCACATCGGGCAGATTATCACGCCCCTTATACGTTTCATCAACGACTTGAGTTTGAAAAGGTTTTGGAAAATATGATCGCGATATGGTTAGTTTCTCTTTCTCAACCGGTTTTCTACGGGTGAGCCCGGGCTTCGGCCCTTGATATCCCAAAAATTGATAATATGAATTGAGGCTTTGTAAGACCAAAGCACTTTTCGTTTCACCCGAGATGGCAACACCATCGGCCGAAAAACTGGAACTTATTTGATAACGTACTCTTTCAAGATTATCCCCTAATCGAGCGTTATAACGCTCCCATGAGGTTCCCTGTTGCAGAAAATAGCCAAGACCTTGTGTCCAGAATTCGTAGGCACGCGCATCGTTATTTTTTTCTAAGGCAATTGTCATCAAAATATATATCAAACCAAAGAGTTCGTGATCACTCTCATCATCAGCCCGATCTTCCTTTAATTGCTGCTCCCAATATGCAATTGAAACTTTCCAGTCGCCTGTCTGCGCAAGTACAACAGCATCACGGTATACATCTCGCAATGTATCATCATCATTCGCCAAACTCGAAAAAGCTTGAGCACACACCAGACACATAACTAACAATAAGAGAAAATGGCGCATTATTATTTTCCAAGCTGAGGTAAACAAGAATTTAGGGGTGAAAATTGATTTGATAATTTTTGTAGTACATATTGATTTCTTTGCGGAACATCAAAAAGTCGCCCATACACTTTATATGTTAACGCCTCTAAAACCATTGCATTAGTAGTAATGGTTATTGTTCTTTCATAATCTGCGTTTTCTTCATAACGCCCCTCATACCAGCCACGGTTCTTATCATATACTTCATGAATAACCTCCATGAGGTGGTCTGTATAGGGCGTTTTCCATAAAGCCCACAATCCAAAAACTGCACGAGTAGAAACCAGAGCTAGGTTTGGAAAATTCTCTCCATTTTCAGACAAGGAGGACCATGCGTAACCTCCCGCATATATAGAGTCTTGCAGATAAAAAGGCGGACGACCGAGTTGATGATCTGTCCTGGCCGTTGTGATTCCCAATGATTGATATCGGCGATCTTGTACTTCATAAATTTTTTCTGCAATATTTTTAAAATAATCTCCATCTTGTTTCTGCGCATCAAAATAAGCGGGCATCTTCCAATGTGTTTCAAGTCCGCCCAAGAGATAAGGCGTTGAGAAAACACCGCCATAAGTGCCTTGCCGGCGTGCAAAATCACTATCGTAACTAAACTCCACGCCAAGAATATTGACTTTGTGTTTAGGATCAAAAAAATATCGGCTCGACGTACTGATTCCCCACAATCTCATGCCAATTTGGGCATAATCTTTATATCCAATGCCATTTTCTTTAATGGAAACAAGCTCATCTCGATGTTTTTGCGCACTAAACAATTCGCCGTTTTCACCAAATGCATCGCAATATGAAAACCGCAAAACAACACGATCAATATACTCCGAAAATTCAGGAACTTCGGCTTTAATCACATGTAACCAAAACAGAAGTCTACCAATATCAATGATCGCCCAACCAATTTCCTCTGGTTGATTAGCATAATTTACCATTTGACCAGTTTCCGCATTATACAGAACATTAGGAAGCTTGTTAAAAGCTAACCCCATTGTATTGAGTTGGTGCAAAAGTTTACTAAAGCGTTCATCAAACTCTTTTGGCTCTATAAGCTCTAATTTTTGGGCGCAATATAAAGCAGCAATATAATCAGCGACATGCCACATAGAAACTACGGGGTAACGATCAGTAGAATTTACAAAACCTGTACTCGCATTATAATTATTCTCAAAATAACTCCAGGCGATATCGACCCAATTTTCCTCTAGAGCAGAAAGCTTGCCGTGTCGGCCAATATGCCATAGTCCTGAATTAGAAAATTCAACAAATGTTTTTTCCGCAGCCCTATATGTGACGCCGCACGCAGATAAAAACCCGGCAGTAATCAAAAAAAACAATGCAGGAAAACCATGAAATATAGCGCTACATCGACCATAGACAACATATTTCAGTATATTTGCGATACCTATATGTTTAATTTTTATCCGGATCATTTCGGCCACTTAATTTAGAATCCGGGAGGCATTTTTGTTTGCCGTTATAACGGCCCCAAAGAAAATCGTCGGACATAGCCTGATCCCACAAGCTTACCCTTTTAGAAGATTTCAATAATTTTCCTTGCGATTTATACAACAAGGACTCAAGCATGATCCCATTGTTATTTGCTGTAAACTCCTCAATTATACCGCGACCATTCTCATATAACCCCTCGTAAAAACCTTTTTCGGGATCAAAAAGATCCGATATACCATTAAACAGTAGGTCAGTATAATCCGTTTTCCACACCGCCCACATACCAAGCGCGCCCTTTAACGCGATTGCTGAAAATTCAGGCACATGTTTACCGTCTTCTGTTATCGTATTCCAAGAGTATCCATCTGTATAAATTGTATCATATACAAAATATGGCGGTCCATCTAATTGGTGCTCTGTACGGGCCGTTAAAATTCCCGTTGCTCTATACCTTGCAACCTGCGCCTCATATATAATATCACCAAAAGATGATGCAATTTTATCTGTATGAGTATTGTCACTACTAGTTGTATCATCTGGACGATCCCAATTAAACTCTAGAGCATCTAGGACATAGCTCTCAGATACCACATAATTATGCGCATCAAGCTCCCTTGGATCTCGAGAGTCATAGGGTACATTAACCCCGTATGTCGCGATGACATTGAAGGGTTCAGGCATTGAAGCGAGTTTGGTATCAACATCCCACAAATTAAAGCCCTTAGCTGCATATTCTTCATAGCCGAGGCGACCTTCCTGCACGTATTGCGTCTTATCATCAGGCGCAACAATAGCGCCAAACATCACACCGCGCTGATCGACGACATTACAAAAATTCCACCGTAAAACAAAATTATCTATCGCGTTTCCAAACTCCGGATATCTGTTCTTAATAATCTTTAACCAGATTAATAAACGCCCGAGGTCTAATGCCGAGTAACCAATTTCACCATCTTGATTGGCATAATTCACCTTCTTCGAGGTTTTTGTATGATAAACTTTATTCGGCAACTCCCCGCGGAAAAATTCCATAGAGTTGAATGTTTTTAATATTTTGACCATGCGCCGCGCAAATTCATCACGCTCAATAATTTCCAGTTCATAAGCCGTAACAAGCCCGCCAAGATAAGAAGCAGTATCCCACATTGTTGTTGATGGATAATCATCAACAGCATTAACAAGCCCCGTTTCTTCTTGCATATTGTTTTCAAAATATTTCCATGCCGTCCGCGCCATTTCCATTTCTTGTTCAGTAAGCTTGCCGCGCCTGGTTGGATAACTGCGCGTTGCAGAAATATCGCTTGGAATCACCGGTTGTAGCTTAGATGAATAATTTTGAGATGAAATTTGCACACCCGTACAGCTTGGCAAAAAAAGTCCACTGATCAACAAGCATGTAAAAAATTTATTTTTTCTCATGGGTGATTTCCGTTTTCTTTTTTAACATACGAGCTTCTTCATCATTTATGATTGTTGGCCGCACTAGCTTTTGCTTATTGAGCCCGGTTTTTTTCTTAGAGTTATCTTGTACGATCTCAGGTGTGGCACTTAAAACTGGAATAGCCAAATTGATGTCGTTCAGTGGTGATATCTTTTTCTCAGGATAAAATGCGACCAATTTGCCATATACTTTGTAATGTAAGCTTTCCAAGATAATACCATTGGAATTAGCCGTTATTGATTTATTTTCCTCATTTAAGGTTTCATACCAACCTGAATAAAAACCTGACTCATTGTCGCGCAATGGCAACACACGTTCCATTAATAAATCAGTATAGTCATTATTATACAGTGCATCCCAGCCGAAGGCTGCTTTGGTACTTATGGTACGAAACTCACTCGCATCCTCTCCGGACTCAGTAATAGCGTTCCATTTTTTACCATTGGTAAAAACCGTATTATAGACAAAATAGGGGGAGCGATCGATATTATCTTCACTGACAGCGGTTAACTGTCCTGTATTTACATAACGTCTTTCTTGGGCGGCGTAAACTCGGTAAGCTAATTCCTTCATATCCGCAGCCAATCCATACTCCAGACCAGCTAATATATAAGGTTCACTGACAACATAATTGTGCGCGCCATATGTTTTAAAATCACGAATGTCAGTAGGAACACCAATACCATAGATTTTTTCAAATTTTAAAAAATCATCAAAATCAAGGGAGCGCTTCACATCATATGCAAGCAACGCTAGAGAACTCGCCGCATATTCTTCATAACCAATACGGCCCTCCTGAACGCGTTCGGTATCACCAGCGGCATTCACGCGTGTCCCGATTAAATAGCCATCATCTAACATATCCTCAATCTTCCAATGTTGGATGACAGCGCGTACCGCAGGCGCATATTCAGGATAGTTCCACAACAATATATTAAGAGGTGTTGCAAGGCGTCCGATGTCTAATGCGGACCAACCAATGCCGCGCTGACTAGGATTGTTATTATAATCCGTCATTTCTAATGTAAGCGTGCTATAGGCCTTATTAGGAAGTGTATCTTCAAATAAGGGAATCGCTACCAACGCTTCTAACAAATGCGATATTCTCTGATCAAATTTCTGATGATCAATCACACCCAGACGGTACGCTGAGATTGTTGCCAGCATATAGGAAGCCTGATCCCACATCGTCGTTGATGGATAACGATCAGCAGAATTGACAAGTCCGGTTTTAGGTTGATAGTTGTTTTCAAAATATTGCCATGCCACTTTTGCCGCATCTTTTTCTTCTAAAGATAAGCCATATTTACCGCTTGTAAGATTGTCGCCACCTATAGACCCCAACGCCAACGCATTGATAGGCGCAGGCACGTGACTCGCACCCAATGCGTCCAAAAATATAATAGCACTAAATGCAACACACAAAGCGATTATGAATATAATATGACTTCGCGCTCTCAATAAACCTTGTTTAAATGTCATGATTTCCCTCATTGAATCTGCACGCCCTCAAATGAGACGCGTTGGGATTTTTTCGTTTTGTATGATTGTGGATTCCAGATCGCCGCTTTCACGATAACGCTCAATGCCAGAACATTATTAAGTCCCCAGAATATATTCGCTAAAATGGCGCTTAACTCTGTATAGGTTCCACCTAATGACCATTGCACACAAGCAAAAACAATAGCGCCAAGTGTTATGCCTATAGCGCCCAACTGCCAGCGCACTAAATGCAGGAAGGTCCCGTCTTGACGCGTTTTAGGAGTTGCCGGAAATTTTATTTTATCGTTTTTTAAGACCGTCCAAAGAGCCCGCAGGTTTATTGGAAAGAAAGCGATATAATATGATTTGCCTCGATGGTTTTCGACCCCCCAGGTCCCGACCATCATCGATAATTCATTTAAAATCAAAAATGGCAGTATTCTCACAAAAAATTCAGCGGAATAGGTTGAAACTGGTGCAATCCCTGTAAACAGATAGATTATTGGCGCACTCAAAAAGACAATATTCCACAAGCACGCAAAGTAAGACCAGAATGTAGCCGCATACATCATGCGCTGACCAAAACTTAAACCTCTTCGAAATATGGGATTGTCATGCAGGCCGATATCTAGAGTACCGCCAGCATATTTATATCGCTGAATAATCCATGTCTGCAAATCTTGTGGCGATAGCATCTTGGATTCGATATTTGGATGATATACTGACTTCCAATTTCTATCGGCATCGCTATGGAGTATGATCGAGGTATAAATATCTTCAGATACGTGAAATTTATAGGGTGTAAATTCGGTCTCTAAAGCATGGACACGATACATCTCACCGGCGAGCACTTCACGCAGATTTTTATCTGGAACAGTTTGAGCGATTGTTTCTACAGACGTTTCAATTTGATCCGCATAGCTCTTTAAAGCAGCTTCTAATACAGCTTCTCGGCGGTGAATGGAACCAGCGCCGCAACAAAAGGAAGCATTATAAGCGTTACGACGTCTTTGGATGACATCATAAAACATACGTGGATCATTATCAAAAGGGTCTTTACCCACCGTAATAGATCCTGTTACTCGTTGAATTAGCTTAGCCAATGTCGCACCAAAAACGCCGAACCTACTCCCCCACGCCGTTTCTAATGAGTGTCCCTCAGAAATATCAAAAAACCATTGAGGGGTTTGCACCCATGCAACATCAGGATCACGGAAATATCCCAACGTATTCATGAGCATTGTTGGAAATGGTCTGGTATCTGCATCACAGATAACAATAAAATCCCCAGAGGTCTGCTCAATAGCATTGCGCAGATTACCCGCTTTGAAGCCTGTATTATTGTCACGAGTAATATAGTTTACGCCCTCTTGCGCCGCCAGAGAACGCATGCTCTCACGCCGACCATCATCAAGAACATGTATTTTTATATCAATAGGATGTGGATAGGATAGTTTTTTGGCATCTTGCAAACTAAGGCGAACCAGTTCTTCTTCTTCATCATACGTTGCAAAAAACACGTCAACGCAAATACAATCAGATGTCCCCTCGCCTTTTCGCGTAACATCATCTTTAATAAGTGGAGGGTCTTGAAGCGGAATATCCCGAGTTGACCACAAGTTAATAACAAAGAGGATCAAGCCGAAGTAAGCACAAGTTTCGGCGACAACCACAGGTATAGCAAACCATAACGCCTCCATATTCAGAGAGGAAGTCCACCGCCAAACGATATACCACCCACCAATCACTAATGTCAGCGTGGCCAGAAACTGCCAAATTAATTCGCGACTAGCAGAATAAGGTATTGGCGGTTCCGGTTTTCTGGCTTCGTATTGAGAAAAGTAAAAATTTTTCATGTTATATATCTTTTAATGCGTTTATTTCTCATATAACGAACATGGTTACCAAGACGTGAACTTACTCAACAATCTGGAATTGATATTCATTTAGACTAAGTGTCTTACCGTCGCGGGACGTTAACCGAGCAGCAAGTGTGTATGAACCGGCTTGGGTAAAAACCCTTTGCCAAATTGCAACCCTCAGTACACTGTCTTCTTTTACATTAACCATATACTCACCCACAGGCGTCACGCCATCAGACATACGCAAAGATAGATTTATTTTAGCGCCAGGGTGATTTTCATATAAGTCATTTACAACCCACAATGTTGTGTCCACACTTTCCCCAATTTTGAATGCTCTCTCTCTCCATTCAAAACTGATTAGAATCGGTTGGTAAGCGATTTTCAAACTTCGATAGCCCGGTTTAGGGTTGCGCCAATAATCTAATATTCCCCAATTTACGGACGGCCAATTCTCATTGAACATAAATTGAAAAATACCACCGACGGGATTATATTTTTGGCGGCGCAAACTTTCCGCTGCATATTTCGTAAGTGTTGCTTGATAGGTTTGCGTATTCTCTATAAATTCTTCTATTGAAGATCCTATTTTTACACCCGCGATGTTTGTGAGTTCATGCTTTTGAAAATTATGATATTGCCATAGCTTCCACTCGTCTTCCTGATCGGGCCATACAGTCTGCTCCGGGAATATCCGCCGCAAACTTTGTAAATCAGGCAAAGCTTGTGCACCAAATTCAGAGATTAAATTTTCTGTCGTTGGATTTGCATAGTCAGTCCATTTACCCGAATACCAACCAAGCCAGGGATGTTCCGCTGTCGAAGAATGCATATGCGTATATCGAGTAGGGTCCGAATTTTTAACGGTTTCATAGAGACTATGTGTTAACTCCCGGTTTTGATTTTTATCATAATCGGGGTATTTATATTTCATCCAGTCGGCATCCCAGGGGGGTTCATTATGAAGGCTCCAGACAAATATTGAAGGATGATGATCAAATTGATTCAACATTTCTCTAGCTTGCCTATTTGCGTTTAGCTTGAATTCTTCTGAATCGTCATACCCCCATTGTAATGGAAAATCCTGCCAAACCAGAATTCCCATTCTATCTGCTGCATCATAAAATTTCTGTGACCCAACATGAGCATGAACTCGAACAGCATTGATGTTAGCGCTTCGCATTAACCCCAAATCAGTATCATAATCTTCGTCAGACATTTCGCTGAGCCACTGAGTGGGTATATAATTAGTTCCGCGTAAAAAGAATCTTTTTCCGTTTACAAACCATTGGCCATTACTCGCTGTTCGCGTTATACTTCGATACCCAAATGTCTCTCGATACGTATCACTGATAATTCCATTCACATACAGTGTTAATTCTGCTTCATATAAATTTGGTTGCCCAATCTCAAAGGGCCACCATAATTGAACATTATCATGCTTAATTTCAAACTGATGATACCCACGACGGGTGAAATCTTGATCAATTTTTTTAACATAACTTGCCCCTTCAAAATTAATCGGGGTCAAGCGCAGCTGAATTTCGGTATTAGCTTTTTGTTTCTGCCTATTGAGCTTGTATGAAATAGATATTTTTCCATGCTTGTTATCCGCAAACTCCTCTGGATCAAAATCGGCATGCATTTTTATGGCTTCAAAATGGGTTTCTCCCTTGATATAAAGTGTTACACCGTTCCAAATACCACCTGTGTTTTGATCTTGTCCCCTTTCGCTCCAAGCTCCTCCAGGGCGTGTATCGTGATGATTGAAAATACCTTTAATTAATCTTTTATGGAGCGACCACACCCTCCCAACAGGCTCATTTGGACTATGAACCACCGCATGGATAGTATTTGCGCCGGCATTGAGATAATCAGAAAAATTAAACTCAAAAGCTTGAAAATATCCTTCATGAGATCCAACAAAATGATTATTAACCCACAAGTCCAAAGCATAATCGACACCAGAAAACCTGATAAAATATTTTTTTTTCTCAGAAATTTCGTCTAATGTAATTTTCCGACGATAAATAGCGCTTCCTGCATGATCTACATTCTCCATAAACCAGTTTGCAGGAACATTTATTTTTCTCCATTTTTTGGGAGCGTTAGACGTAGCTTCAGAGGCAGTATAAACACCTCGGATGGTTCTAAAATCCCACTCACCATCTAGACTGATACGAGTATACATTCGCGACTCGGTCTCAGCCATAGATGGAAAAACAATAGATAACAAAACAATCATTAAGGGCAGAATACGAATCATCATAATTTCCAGACAAGGCTTAGGAGATTTTCATTATTTTTTTGGGAGTAAGTCACTTTTGACGCGATGGCGTGGATGATCGATAATCCATAACCACCATCTGCTAGTTGTTCCGGTGCACCGAACTCTTTTGTTGCTTTTTCTAAAGACGTTTTCGGTATTGGGTTACCTTTGTCTAACAAATCACAAAACAAAGAGGCGCCTACAGAATAAATATGACATTTAATCGTACCGCTTCGTTGCCCAGCATAACTATGCTCTGCAATATTATTCATGGCTTCGGCCAAGCATAATTCGATAGAACTTGCCATCGCCTCAAAAGCTGTTCCCGAAAGCTTCTCTATGATTGCAATGAGTGCTTCACGAACAGATTTAAAGGTACTGGCCAATTCTATGTGAAAATCTATGTTATAATTTTTCATCAAGATGCTAACTTTTTTTCAAAATTAGCACTGAACCAATTATCTGTTAGCATACGATCTAAAAGATTAAGGTCTGCAACTGCGTATTCTTGTGCCGCAACTTCATTGATGGGTGCGCGCGCGTCGCAAACCGGAGCACCCGGACGGAGTTGTTCCGACTGATATCGTTCATTAATAATATAGCCACCATAGCTGATGGCTTGCGAAATCAATGTATTTCTACGGATGCGGACATGGTCACCACAAGTAAACTTGTGTACGACTGCATGCTCTTCAACTACGCAATTTTGGCCAAGCACAGAAGGGCCGATGATCTTGACGCCATTATCAATAGTCGACCCACCACCGATATAGACAGGACCTTCTATGTAGACCTTTCCTAGATCAATAGACACATTGGGCCCAACGCGTACGCCGGGAGCAATTTCGTTTCCAGGTAAACTTAACCCATCCACGCCATTTTCTAATAGCAATTTCGTAGCACCACGAAAATCATTGAGATTTCCGATATCAAGCCAGT
Source organism: uncultured Caulobacterales bacterium (assembly GCA_964479275.1). Taxonomy (GTDB): domain Bacteria; phylum Pseudomonadota; class Alphaproteobacteria; order Caulobacterales; family Parvularculaceae; genus CALLPQ01. The sequence goes on along the minus strand of CAYZLR010000009.1, from coordinate 22,874 downwards.
CAAACTCATCGATAGCCCCATAAAAATCTGTCCCTTTTTCCGCTAAAATCGGAAACAGATCACCGCCTAAATCATATTCTTGATCGGTCGGAATATAATCGAGTATTTCTGGTTCAAAAATATAGATACCAGTATTTGCCAAAGTTGAAATCGCGTCCTTAGGGTCAGGCTTTTCTTGAAATTGTGATATTTTTCCTTCGGCGGTAAGCTCTACGACGCCATATTTGTGAACTTCGCCGCTATTCACTGGCTTTAGAACAATCGTTGCCATCGCGCCTCGCTCTTTATGCTGAGCGACAAGTCGTTTCAAATCTAAATTGACCGCTGCATCGCCGCACATAACGATAAAAGTTTCATCAAAAAACTCTGAATCTTCTTGTATTTTTTTTAAGCCACCTGCAGAACCAAGCGCTTTTCCCGAGAAGCAGCCATCAACCATTTCTCCTTCATATGAATATGAAATATTCACGCCATGATTAGATCCGTCACGCAAATATTCATGAATTTTTTCTGGCATATAACTTAGGTTAATTGCGAAATCAGAAACACCATGATCTCGCAGATGCTCGATTATGTATTGTATAACTGGCTTATCAACCAATGGGGTCATTGGCTTTGGAGTCGCAAAGGTAAGGGGCTGTAACCGCGTTCCCTTTCCCGCACATAAGATCATCGCTTTCATTTTTCTCTCCCTTTTATGCAGCTTCAAGCGCTTCAGTTACCGATGGATATATATTAAAAATAGTATCCATCCGTGTAAGCCGAAAAATCTGCTCTGTTTTTTGTGTTAATCCCGTAATAGATAAACGCCCTTCTTTACTGAGGATCTTTAAAATAGAAACCAATGCCCCTAATCCAGAGCTATCGATAAAATCAACCTGTTCAAGATCAATAACAAGATTGTTGGCACCTTCATCTATCTCTTTTACAATCATATTCTTGAAATCAAGGGCGGCTTTTGCATCTAACCTTTCTTCCAATAACATAACAATTAAATTATTCTTTTCGTTTCTTTTTTCTACAAGCATGATTTTCCTTTCCATGGCTTTACTGTAAAAGTTCAAATGCGAGGATTGAGACATCGTCAGAAAAATCTTTATTGGATCGCCAATCTCGCGCCGACGACAATAAATTTTCCAACGATACCGACAAAGGTGTCTCTAGTGATTGCTGCAAACATGTCGTCATTTGTTCGCACCCGTATTGTTCAGATTGTATATTTTCTGCCTCCGGTATGCCGTCTGAAAACATGTAAATTCGTGAGCCGGTTTCAAGTTGAATTTCAGAACTGTCGTATTCAACGTCCTCAAACATCCCGACAGGGATACCCCCATCACCAATTTCCTCTGCGCGACCATCGGCGAAAATATGAAGTATTGGCGGATGACCAGCTTGACAAAATTTTAATTTTTTTGTTTTCGTATCTAAAACGCAGTATGTGATTGTAAAATAGTGATCCGTACTGATATTATTAAACCTTGAATTTAGATCACTAACAACGGCATTGGGTTCACGCGCTCTGTTCCCCTCACCATCGAGTAATACCGATTGCGCCTCCCCTCTTACACATAAAGATTCAGCAATTGCGACAGCCAAAAGCGAAGAAGCGATACCATGGCCAGAAACATCCACTGAAAAAGCACCAATTTCATGCTCGGATAATTTAACAAAATTATACATGTCACCTGATGTATGAAACGCCGGCTCGAAAACGCTACATACATATAACTCTTTCAGCTCAATTTCACTCGGCGGGATATGACGACGCTGCATCGCCTCAGCAACAACTAAATCATCGCGTATTTTCGAAAATCTCCGATTTAATTGAGCTTGCTTTTCTTCCAATTCCTTATGAAGCCAAGCGAGATCATCTTGCCACGCGACAATCCTGATACCACCATGCAACCGGGCGCGCAGTGCAGTATTATCAATTGGCTTCGTGAGAAAATCGTCCGCCCCAGCTTCAAATACCATTTTGATAGCATCGCGCTGATCATTAGCAGTCAGCATTAATATATAATGCCTATTTTCGGGAAACCTATTACGTATTTCCGCACACAATTGTACGCCATTCATGTGTGGCATTTCCCAATCAGTAATAACAATTGGTATGTCTTCAGTATAGAGCACCTTTAATGCTTCATACCCATCTGATGCAGTAAAAATAGTAAAGCCTAGCTTTTCGAGAAATCGAGATACTAACAAACACACGGCTCGACTATCATCAACTACAAGAATATTTTTACGGCGGCCCACTAAGTAGGGGGTAAAAGTATTTTCCTTCATTAAAAGCTCCAGCTCCAACTTACGGAAAATTCACCGTCGATAAATCGCCCTGTATTTTCTCCTCTTGAACGTCCAGGAAATCTGTTTCCTGAAAAATTATTATATTGAATTGATAACGTTCCAGGACGCCAATCAAAATAACCAAATCCGTAAGTAAAATCCGGATCCCACGGTTGTTGCTGATACCCTTTTGGGTAATAGAACAAGGTCCAATTTAGATACCAATTTCCCTTGATCGTGTATTTGCACCCTAAAGATGCTGCTTGTTTCCAAGGCCTATTTTGCAAAGTTTGCAGATCAAAATATTGAGGACTGACATTGTACCCAATGATACAACCAATACCACCATCATCGCTTAACAAAAAAGGTTTTGCAATTTTATGTGTGAGCGGAAACTTCCAACCAAGACTAATTGTGCCTTCATTAAATTCCGTAACTTCTTCGCCATCCTCTCGATCGGGATTAAAGCGATTACCACCATAATTCGAATATATCAGAGAGAATGTATAAGACCGCCAATCATCATAACCAAACACATAAGAAAAATCTGGATTCCAATCTTGTTGTAATTCTGGATCTTCGTAGAGGTAAGCTGTACCAGCAACAAACCAGGCACCAACAGGATTATACTTTACAGTTCCCTTAAATGATAATGTGTTTCCAACTCTTGAACGAAATCCTTCTCCCGAACTTAGTTCATTTCTTGATAAATCGAGTGGAACCCCAATATTAAAATTACCACTAAACCCATCAAATAACCGTTCAAAAAAATTACCATCTGGAGCTTCCTTCAAATCATTTAAAGGAATATCAAATGACGATAAAATTCCAATTGATTGGGGAGAAGGTTTTGTGTCATCACTCAATGCTGTGGGGGCAAAAACAACCCCCAACGCAATAACAACTCTTTTGAGCAAAGAAAACAACATTACAAATTGAACCTTAGACGGTTTTAGGGTTTGCTGATGCATTCCAGATTTCATCGGCATATTGAGTAATTGTTCTGTCTGATGAAAATTTTGATGAACGAGCCACATTCAAAATTGCACGCTTGTTCCACTCTTCCTGGTCATTGAAATCCTTGCGAATTTGCGCTTGTGCATCCAGATAGCTTTCAAAATCTGCTAATAAGCAAAAATAATCACCGCCGCTGAGTAGGCTATAAAAAATCGGCTCAAATAATCCTGGCTCACCAGGTGCAAATCGCTCACTATTCAATACATCCAGAACTCGTTTAATCTTCGGATTGTTGTGATAATATTCCCAAGGATTATAGTCATTATTTTTTAAATGCTGAATTTGTTCGACATTGTTTCCGAAAATATAAATATTTTCATCACCAACTTCTTCAAGAATTTCAACATTCGCCCCGTCCAGGGTGCCAACCGTTAGAGCACCGTTCAACGCGAATTTCATATTTCCTGTACCAGACGCTTCAAAGCCAGCAGTTGAAATTTGCTCACTAACATTCGCGGCAGGAAAAATATTTTCCGCAAGGGAAACGCGGTAGTCAGGTATAAACACAACCTTCATATAGTCGGAAACACGTGGATCTTGGTTGAGTACCATGGCAATACTATTAATCAATTTGATGACGCGTTTAGCCATAAAATATCCTGGCGCTGCTTTACCGGCAAATATGTAGGCAACAGCAGAATCAGGAATGTGTCGATCTTCTACGATTTCCAGATAATGATGTACGATTTGTAACACATTCAATAACTGACGCTTGTATTCATGAATGCGTTTGACTTGTACATCGTATAAAAAATTATGATCTACGCGCACACGACATTTTTCAAAAATAATCTTGGATAACCGTTGTTTATTTTTTGTTTTGACATGAGAAAATTTTTCTACAAATGAAGGATCATCAATATAGTTTTCCAATGATTGCAGTTTAGAAAGGTCGGTTATCCATTGGTCCCCTATTGCCTCTGTAATTAAGCCAGACAAGGGTCGATTACATTGATTTATCCAACGACGCGGAGTGACACCATTTGTTTTATTTTGAAACCGTTCTGGCCATAGATTATAAAATTCTGGTACTAAATCAGATTTCACTAACTCTGTATGCAAAGCCGCAACCCCATTAGTGGTATGGCTACCAATAATACATAAATTTGCCATATGAACAATCGCTTTATCCCTACCGCTATTTTTAATGATTTTCATTTTTTCGATAGAGGCGTTATCTAAATTTTTGGCTTTACAATCTTCTATAAAACGGCGATCAAGCTCACGAATAATTTGTAAATGGCGAGGTAGAACCCTTGCAATTAAGCTTTCTGGCCATGTCTCTAATGCTTCCGGCAATAAAGTATGATTGGTGTAAGAACAAGTAGATACAGTTTGAACAAAGGCATCATCCCAACTCATTCTTTGCTCATCAATCAATATTCTCATCAACTCAGCAATCGCAAGGGCGGGATGCGTATCATTAAGTTGAATTGCATTTTTATCAGATAGATTTATACAATCTTCATTAATTTCCAGGTGGTCCTCTATAATATCACGTATAGCACATGCAACAAAAAAATACTCTTGCAGTAAACGCAACTCTTTACCCGATATAGTACTATCTTCAGGATAAAGAATTTTTGATATTCTCTCTGATGCCAGCTTCTGTTCAACGGCATTTATATAATCACCGTCATTAAATATTTTTATATCAAATTCGTCAGAGGCTTTAGCAGAATATAACCGCAAATAATTTGTGCGCGTTTTCCCAAATCCCAACACGGGCATATCAAAGGGAATGCCGATGATTGTTTTCCAATTCATCCACGATGGGTTATATTCACCGTTGTGATTGACATTTTCAAAAACTGTCCCGTAAGCTGGGATAGATTTTGTCTTGTGCTTGCGTTCAATCAACCAAGGCGTTCCATCGCTTTTCCAATTATCGGGTTCTTCTTTCTGATAACCATTAGAAATTTTTTGTTTAAACAAGCCGAAGTCATAATTAATACCGTAACCATATCCTGCGATATTCAATGTGGCCATCGAGTCTAAAAAACAAGCCGCGAGCCGGCCTAAACCGCCATTACCGAGAGCTGGATCATGCTCTTCTTCCAAAACATCCGTTAGTGAAAACCCATAATCAGATATTATCTTTTCGGCTTCGTCATATAAAGCAAGATTAATTAGATTGCTTTCAGTACACTTACCTACCAAAAATTCCATAGACAAATAATGAACTTTTTTATTTGGTGCTATTTGATTGCGAATTTCTGTTTGATTAAGGCTATCAATGAGGGAGTTGCGAACACTCAGGGCCAATGCTTTACAAACGTCATTCTCCGTCACTTGAGCTTCAGGAATGCCGATAGTATATTTCAGATGGTACGCAACGGAATCTTTCAAAGAAACCATCACATCTTTTACCTGATCATCCGCCGCTGCCACTAACTGAACCATAAATTATTACTCCCATATAAGTTTCATCGTTAAAATTGATTTTAAGGCATTTACCATGAATTTATGGTTAATTTTCTTACTCTGGTTTGTTTTTTCTCTTAAAAAGGGGGGGCTGCATTCAATCCCGCGAGCAAAAATTTTAGCAACACCGCTTATGAGCGATGGCTCACAACAAACCCATTCATCAAAACATCAATAGCAATTGATTTTTTGCCTTCGCAATATAAAGAACCGCACTCTACTATAAAGCCTCATCCGGCCCTGTGCATCTATAGTGTCCTTATACGTTACATATTCATTTCAAAAGAAATATAGATCACGGCACTATTTAAATTTGAATATTTTCTTTTGTAATAGTAGTTTTGTATTTTCTACTCCAATTAGCATATTCTTTATTTGTGCCAGGGATATTAATGGGAATCCATTCAGCGATTAAGTCATCAAGAGAAACAACATGGACCCTCGCTAAATGCATTTTTATTAGATTGTCTAAATATTGCTTCCGTTCGTTAACTGACTTTATATCGATTTCGCTCAATTTTTTAAAATACTCTACTCGTTCTTGGTTTCTTGCCCTTAGCATTGATGCCGCGTTATTAGTGGAGAGTAACCCCAAGTTAACGCGCAATGTAATATCATAATTTTCGACAAATGCCGCCAGTGAAGGTAAATCATGAGTTGAAAATGAGAACAAAGAATTTTCTATTCGCCTCTGATCAATTTCACCCGCGAAGAAGCCTTGATTCTCCAACATATAGACAAAACAATGAAGAATGTTGTGCTTCTGCATCGCAGAACGCAAATCACTCGGCACTAACCCCAAATCCTCCCCCACCACAATGCAGCTATGTCGATGACTTTCGATAGAAAGAACAGCAAGAAATTCTTGAAATGGAATATCTTCGTAAATACCCTCACAATCATGTTGATCATAAAGCAAAATATACCGTTTCATAAGCCCCGCAATATGGTCGACACGAACCATACCCGCAAATTTCATATGAGAGCGAATAACTTCTCGAAAATATTTATACTTAGACTGGCGCAACCCCTCAATACATAAGGGTACAGTATTCCAATTTTGCCCCTCTCTACAAAATTCATCAGGAGGAACGCCAAGCGATTTATCAAAGTAAAATACATCTGGTTCCGCTTGCTGATCACTGCTCTTTAACTGACTCCCTATAGCAATATCAAGGTACAGTTTGGGATTATCTGGTTCATGCAAAGCGCTTAATTGCACATGACACTGCCATTGTAGGAAAAACTCAAATTCTTCCGCAACACTCTGTTCATCATTATCGTGTCTTGATCTTGCTATTGATCGTTTTCTTATGATGGCTTTTTCCAACTCGCTTCGCGACTTACAAAAGCTTTGATATGATTGAACAAGAAAAGATTTTTTACGGATCGAATTGCGAAAATAAAAATATATCATCTTTAAAAATAGGATCTTGATCTTATAAACCTTAGAATAGTGTATAAAATCATAGCTACGTAACGTTTCGACGATTTCTTTGAACCTAGAATCCTCTATATACGATAAGAGTGTTTGATTTTCACAATACTCTGCTACGGCCATCACATCTAAAAACAACTCGTTAAATAAAATGCGGCTATCTGGTGAGTAGGGACTAATCCGCTTTAAATCGACTGGATCGAGGGCATGAATAGGATTTATACCAATATAATGATAAGCCTCTCCGCAAAGTCGCATGAGTTGAGCTAAATCTGAATAATCACCAATTCCCCAGTTGTTATCACTCTTTAATGAGGGAAGATGAACCATTAACGCTTTCTCAGCCCCCGTCACTTTAGGTAAATAGCACCGTTCTGGATATACAAAGATAGTTTTACGGTAATTGTTACCTGATTGTGCTTTAAGAATTAAATGATGATAGCCGATAGGAACATCTATGAGTAAGATAGCTGATCCATCTTTGTACAGTGCATCTGATAAAATACAATCCTCAATACTCCCATCTTCATAATGGATTTCGCATTTAATAATTTTTATCTTATAGACATACACCCAATTTGAATAGAGTTTACTAGGCGCTTCCACATCAACTGTGAGGATAGATGCATCATATATATTGATTAGTGGTGCCATCGCTTATTAAATATTCTAACTGCGAGAATTATTTATGTAAGCAAAAATAGAGACCGGAAGATTATATTTTTCTACCATGCTTACATTTTCAAAAATTAGATTATTGGTGTACATATCTGAATCAGTTATTTTCTCATGCCCAACTATTTTTATGGTTAGAGAGTCACCGATTGTATTTTCCCAGACGATATCTTGCCGACTTTCATCATACGAGACATTAAAATCCGTCCCATTCACACTAAGTTGCGAAATTATTTTCTTTCGTATTTCAATCAATGTCCTTGTAAAAAGCTCAACTTCAGCGTTTTCACAAAAACTGCGTTTCTTCCAATCCAACTTAGATGACAAAAATGCTTCATCAGACATAGCAGGTGGGCAGGAAGAAAAGTCAGTATTGAATTCTTCATTTCTAGCGGTCAGAAGTTGCTGGTCTGTTATATCGTGAAAATCACAAAAGAAATGAAACGGGCTATCTGCAAGCCACTGATCCCCCATAAAAATCATGGGGGTAGCTGGCGCCAATAGTAATAAAGGTAAAAAAGTTAGGTATTTAGTCTTTTCATTCCCTTGATTACGGCTGGTCAGGTTTGCATTTCCAATTGTATCATGAGAACGCAAGAAATTAATAAATTGTACGCCTTCTTGCCTGGCCATAATTGAAATTACGGTATTTTGGCACGCAATCATCTCATCGAGTTCATAGTCATTGACAGTTTGATCATTTGCTGACGGTAGAAGGCTTTGATTCCATATTGCAAGGTTAGGATTTTTATCACGCAATTTAGCAAGTTTTGAAGAGTTAATTCTACCAATATCACCTTCTAAGATTGAGATATAATTCTCATGCCTACAACTTTTTTTTACAGTGTCAAAAATTTTTTCAAGAAAAGTAGTATCACCTGACACGCACAAATGATCAGCCGCATCCAACCTAATACCATCAAAACCAATATTCCCAACCCAGTATTCAACCGCGTTAAGAATAAGCGACTCTATATTTGGGCCATAATAATCGCACAACCCCAAGCCTGTCCCCCAAGGCGTCTCTCGCTCTCGCGACTCAATTGCCGAAGCAACCTTACCATGATTATTTCCTTCAGGACCCAAATGGTTGAATACAGCATCATAAATAACCGCCATACCCAACTCATGAGCTGCTTCGATTAAAGAGCGCAAATCTTTTATAGACCCATACTGACTATTTAGGCAAAAGAAGCTAACTTGATCATATCCCCAGTTCTTTTTTCCCGGCACCAGATTAATTGGCATTAACTGTATTGCACTAAACCCCGCTTTTTTAATCTCCACAAGCTTTTGGGTACACGCCGAAAAGGTTCCCTCCTTTGTAAATGCACCAATATGCAATTCCTGAATAATGAGATTCTCATTAGAGACTCCCCCCCAATCATTACCAGGCCCTTTCAAGATTTCTGAAGGTGTATACTTTGACCGGCTATGTATACATGATACCATTTCATGGCCATAAGGGTCAGGGATAAGCTCACCATTGGGTAACGCCAGTGCGTATTCATAAGACTCAGATTTAATTTCAAATATATGAATAAAATAACCATTGCCCTCATCATGCATAGGTTTGCAATAGAAAGGCGTGGCTTCATTTTTTTGTATAAAAACATGGATATTACAAAATTCTAGGTCAGGCGCCCAGATGCGAATTCCTGGATGACCGTCAATAAAAACACCTCCAACCTTTGGCTTAACACTTAATAGTGGTTCACCGAAAATATTATCCGGCAAGGCGATCATGCTGCCCATGTTTTTCTACGCCCTTTTTAATGCCTAACTCTTCGATCATGGTACGTTTTCTTGTCGCCATTTTATATAATTGCAGATAACGATATGCCGATTTTTGCCAAGAAAAATTCTGATTTTTTGCATTATCTACTAATGCTCTCCATAAGGACTTAGACTTGTATAAGCTTGCTATTCTCTCCAGTGAATCTACCACGCCTTCTTTGCTCTCCGTCGGGCAGAAAAATCCAGTTCCGCTCGCCGCGCCCTTGGCTTCAAAAATGTTTTCAACAGTATCAATAAACCCACCAATTGGCCTCACCAGCGGTAACGCACCGTAGCGCATCGCATATAACGCATTTAATCCACAAGGTTCAAATCTTGATAAACTTAGACAAACATCAGAAGCAGACAATAATATGTGTTCTGTTTCTTCATTAAAACCCTCGATATATCGAATCGATTTTGAATATTTTTTAGCTAGATTTTTTACACCCACTTCATATTCTTCTTGCCCCTGCCCATGAAAAACAAATTGAAACCGATCTAAATCTAGTGTCTCGCAGGACTCGATAATGATATCGATCATTTTTTGGTGCGCAAAACGATTAGTAAATGTGCATAAAATTTTATTATGATCTGTAGACAAACCGAGCTCTTGTTGCAAAAGAGACTTTTGATATGCCTTTTCTTCATGATCGAAGTAATAAGAGCGTAGTGGCAAATGCTCATCAATTTCAGGATGCCAAACCTGATAATCAACACCGTTTAAAATACCAACAAGATCCCGGTTCCTACTCTGTAGCAGTTTTGAAAACCCAAAACCAAAGCGTTCGGTTTGAATTTCCGTTGCATAATTTTCACTAACCGTATTGATTTTATCAGCACTTATTAATGCCTCTTCCAAAAAGGAAATTTCATTTTCATAATGACGACCACTTAGCTCACCCAGATACTCAGAAACAAATTTCCAATACGAATTCGGAAAAGTACCCGCAAATGCAAGATTATGAATAGTAAATACTCTCGCTATTTTTTCATGTTGAATTTGATCCAGAAAATGAAAAGCTAAGCCAGCATGCCAATCATGAGCATGTAGAATATCCGCCTTCCAGTCTGGATAGGCAGACCCCGATGCGACATAAGCCGCTGCATGTGATAACATTAAGTAACGGAGAAATTCATTAAATGGTGAGGTCGAATATAATTTTGCATCCGAGCCGTAAACACGATCACATACGACAAGGCAAACATTAGCGTTAATTTTTGGCAACACACCATATTCTAATTTGTATCGCGTTGCGTTTCCTAAAGAGATAGAACAGCTGTCATTAGCACGTTTTTCTAAAGCTGCCCTAAGTGCCGGATACCCCGGCAAAATCAAACATACGTCTTGCTCGAGGCTCACCAACTCATTAGCGAGTGATGAAATTACATCTGCCAACCCTCCTGTTTTCGCATAAGGATATAATTCTGACGCTGTAAATGCAATTTTCACGCTAATCTCCCACTTTCAGTAGAAGTATCGTGCCAATAAAGTTAATATTAGATTAATATTCTGCTTTTGTGAGTTTTTTTCTCTTTTTTTATGATTTATTAATGGTTTACATGCATCCTACCCTCTTTTGAAGAGGTGTTCATGCATATCGAGTCCTTACCCGTCGGCACAAACCCGCCTTATGACGTTCACACAATAATAGAAGTCCCCATGGGCGGTGACCCCATAAAATATGAAATTGATAAAGCATCGAATGCCTTGGTTATTGATCGCTTTATGTATACGGCTATGGCGTATCCCTGCAATTACGGATTTATCCCTCACACATTATCAGAAGACGGAGATCCCTTGGATGTATTACTGCATTGCTCATATCCTCTACAGCCAAATTGCGTTGCCCCCAGTCGCCCCATAGGCGTCCTTTTAATGGAAGACGAAAAAGGGCTTGATGAAAAAATTCTCGCTGTCCCAAGCCGACGGATTACTGATCAATTTGATATGGTTAGATCATTTAAAGATGTGCCAAACGCACACCTCGAACGAATTTCGCATTTCTTTGAACATTACAAAGATTTGGAAAAAGGGAAATGGGCAAAAATTATCGGCTGGCGGGACGAAGCCGTAGCACGCCAAGTCATTAGCGATGCAATAGAGCGACACAACAATTACCAAAATGAGCATCACATGATATCCGAGAAAGTCCTAGAGGCATGAATAGCAAGAAGTTAATTTACACTCTCGGTTTTCTTTATATCGCATGGCTCAGCTATGCGGATTCAAGCTATGCACAAGAAGATAGCACCCCCGATCAAATCACAAAAAAAATTGAAAGCCTAGAAAAAGAAATCAATGAACTCAAACACGAACTGCAAACCTATGTTAGAGGCCAAGATAAATTATCCGCTCTAGAGCCGAGAGTTGATGAATTAGAAACACTGGCTATAGAGACCAATGAGGCCATTGGCGATCGCGCGATTCCTCAAGTCTTTGATGCCATTAGTCTTGATATTGGCGGCTTCTTACATACACAAACGTCTATTGTGAGGGGCGAGGATAATACAAGTTTTGCACCCAATAACCAAATTCTTGAATTACTCGTTCACGCCGATTTATCCGAAAAATGGGATTTATTTTTTGCCCAAGCATTTGTACGCAATGCCGCTTTAGTCTTTACTGATGAGGAAGGTATTCGCAATCCTGAATTTCAAAATAATAATTCCCCCATCGCCACAGACACTGTTTTGGCATGGTCTCAATACAAACACTCCGATGCTTTTAACGTTCAAGTCGGACGATACATAACCCCTATTGGTATCATTAACCGCGAGCATTTCCCCGCCTTATTGTTAGATACCGTTCAACCTTTATTCCTACAACCGTTTCCCGGACAGTCGTTATTTGCAAACTTCAATAATGGTTTTAATATTTATGGTTCAAAGTTTGTTGGCAAAGAACGTCAAAATAAATTGGAATATTTTGCCTTTGCTGGTGCCTTTAGCGGCAATGCAACCAGCTTAAATGGTGGTGGGCGCTTACAATATACTTTTGCGAAAAATAAAATAACCCTCGGGAGTAGCCTATACAGTGGTGATCGTGATCGCTTGATCGATAATGATCGTTTTTTGGTCAGCGGACTAGATCTTCGAATAGACTCCGGCCCCCTTCTTTTTAAAGCAGAAGCTTATTTTTCAAATGAAAATTTAAACTCAGACAAGATTGCATTCTATGCACAACCCGCTTGGCGTCTGCAGCCAAACTTAATAGCATTTTACCGATTTGACTATTTTGATAATGGTTCTGCTGCCATTCCCAGAAATGAACATGTCCTTGGCCTTGTCTATAATCCTATTGATCTTGTTCGCTTACGCGCAATTTACCGTAGAGGATCTTTTTCTGACGAACTTGGTATCAATACCGCTAATACCGATAAATTTCAGTTCCAAAGCACAATAAGTTTTTAAGCGATGATGAAATTATTTTATTTTTTGGTTTACTCTGCATATGTATTCCTTGTACATATCTTTTTTCCTGAATATAGTCATGCACAAGGTCAGGAATATATGATTGTTGCAAACAAGGGTGTCGAGATCACATCGACAAAAGTTATTGCGGCCATCGAAATTAGAAATCTCTATCTGAAAGAGTCTAACCAATGGAGAGATGGAACAATCTCAAAACCTTTTGCACGCTCTCCTCTATCACCATCCCAGGTCGCTTTTGAAAAACACATCTTGAAAATGACAGAAACAGAACTGAAAACCCATTGGCTTAAACTCAAGCAAATTAGAGGTGAGACTGCTCCGCGTACGATCTCTTCCATATCAATTTTATTAAGGCAATTAGAACGAAAAAAAGGGGCTTTTGCTGTCATGCAATCGGAAGAATATATTCCACATGAGCAAACAAAAATAATATATCGATTTCATGCGGAGTAAATCATGACGACTCGGAAAATATATTTTTTATCAGTTTTAATTTTAATGCTTATCGGATTTTCTGCTTTTTTTACCGTAATCTCAACAAGCAATAAAGTTTCAAGCTCGGTTAAACAGCAAGAAAAAGCAATAGAAAAACTGTCACAAGCCTATACGATTTCAATTTTAGCGACAAAGCTGGAGCTGGCGGGTGCAGAGATGTCAATATCGCTGACTGAGAAAGCTTACGAAGACTTCACCACCGTTAAGGACGAATTTACGAACGAAACAAACCATTTTTTCGAAGGAGATGAATTATTAGAAATACACAATATTCAAAATATTATCTCCGATAACCTTCTCGAAGCGATGGATGATTATATTGATGACGACAAAGAGGCGGCTCAAAATCACATCAAAATCGCACAAAATTCTTCTGAAGACCTACACGTACTAACCCAATCACATGTGGTTGCAGCGCAATCTATATTAGATAATCATCAAGCGCGTATCAAAACTTTAAACCAACGTTCAAGCCAGATCATTTTTATCTGCGAAGGATTTAGGGTTATTGGCCTGTTGCTATTTGGATATTTCTTATGGCGCATAATTATTAACCCCGTACAATCCATGTTACCGGCCATCACAACAGCGGCTAACGATCTTGAAGGAAACAATTATTTAAAACTAAAACAGCACACAACTAAAGAAATTGAAACAACCATCAACGCATTAAATCATCTTTTTTCACAAGCAGCGCAGGCGATTTCTAACTCTCGACATGAGGCACAACGGGCCGAAAACAACCGTCGAGCTCAAATCATTGCAGAAGAAGCTAGTCAAGCAAAGAGCATGTTTTTGGCAAATATGAGTCATGAGATTCGTACACCAATGAATGGGATTATTGGCATGGCTGATATGCTGATGTCAACAAAGCTTAATTCAGATCAAAGTTCATATGTGGAAACCATCTCGCATTCTTGTGACGCCCTCTTGACTATTATCAACGATGTACTTGATTTTTCAAAAGTGGAAGCAGGTCAATTATCATTACATGAAGCCCCCTATAATTTAGAGAATTTAAGTGAAGAAATATTATCTCTACTTGGACCTAAAGCCAGAGAAAAAAATCTAGATTTGGTCATGCACTTTAATCAAGGTTTATGCCCCTATGTCATTGGTGATCATGGTCGAATGAGACAAATACTGACAAACATAATAGGGAATGCCATTAAATTTACCTTGAGCGGTGGTGTCACAATTAACATAGATGGTGAACAAAGCGGCATTGCAACGGCCTATAACATCACGGTTACGGATACAGGTATTGGCATTCCAGACGATAAAATTGATGGTATCTTCAACGCTTTCGAACAAGTCGACGGCACATCGCGCAGACGCTTTGAAGGAAGCGGCCTGGGACTTGCGATCAGTCAAAGATTAATAGAATTAATGGGAGGAAAGATTACGGTTCACTCTCAAATCAATGAAGGCTCTTCCTTTAATATAAACGTGGTTTTTGAAAATACAGATATGGTTGCTGAAAGCGCTGCACAAAGTGATAATCATAGCATTTTCAAAGGGTCTCAAGCTCTCATAGTTGATGATAATGAATTAAACCTATTGGCATTAAAACACCGCCTGGAAGCTTGGGGCTTTAGAGTTCATACAGAAAAAGATGGGCCGGCAGCATTGGCTCATCTAGATCAATGCGCAGCAACAGACAATATACCCTCGGTTGCCATTTTTGACCAGCAAATGCCATATATGACGGGCATTGAATTAACAAATAAGGTACGTCTACAGAATAGGTTTAAGACTCTTAAAATCGTAATTTATTCATCTGTAGATAACCTTCTAGACGAGCAGACAATCAAAGCGGGTGCAGACTCTCTTATATTAAAACCGGCAAGAGCAAGCAAAATCTTTGATACGCTAATTGCACTAAATGGCGCGGAAAACCCAACTCAGAAAAAGGTTTTCAAAATTGGAAAACTTGATGAGCAATTCAGTAAATCCTGTGAAGGTATTCGCCTTCTAGTTGCTGAAGATTCCAAGACAAATCAAAAAATCATACAGAGATATATGCAAAATTTTCCGATTGATCTGGAATTTGCAGAAAATGGTGTTAAATGTGTGGAAGCCTTCAAAAGGTCACGCCCTGATATCATTTTGATGGATTGGTCCATGCCGGAAATGAATGGACTTGATGCTACCAAACGTATCCGAGGAATTGAAAGTGAAGAAAATCTTCCGCCCACCATAATTTTGGGATTGAGTGCAAATGCCCTCGACATACAAGCTAAGACAGCTCTTGAAGCAGGAATGGACGACTATCTGACTAAGCCCATTCGCCGCAGAAAATTATTAGATAGTTTGAACCACTTTATCGAAAAAATTAAACTCGGTGAAGATATACAAGACAATACAGATTTTGCACATTCCCAAAAGTCAGCCTCTCTTTAATTCAAATGCAGGAAACCATATAATGCACAGCAACACAGCGACGAAACAATATGAAATGAAAGATTTGATTGATGAAGAGTTATATCATGAATTAGAGGAAGATCTCGATCCGGAAGACATAGAGGAAATTATTTTTGCCTCATTTGATGAGGTTCAGGATTTATTGACCGAACTCGCACCAGCTCTGGAAGATAAAGATTTTCAAAAAACAAGCACTCTGGCCCATAAAATCAAAGGATGTGCCTCTAGCGCATGTGCAAAAGAGCTTTCTAAGACAGCGGCAGAGCTGGAGAAAACACATAGTATCCAAAATGAAAACCAATATGATTTGAATGAACTCATTAATATTTTCGCACAATCCAAGAAAATATTTCAAAAAATTCTTAACTCGTAAAACCTGATTATCATAAGCAAAAACAAGCAAAAAATCATTCACAGCGCAATCTCTAATCTTGATTCAACCATGAGAGTTCCGATAAATACTTATAATCATGGTGACTATATGCTTGGCTAATCTTACGAGATACGTGCAAAGATGAATTTTTCCCGATATAAAATGATTTAGAAGTATCACCAGGAATATGAATTTCTAAACTCTTAGCTGCCCTCTTTTTTATGTACACTATGCCCGGAATAAATTCCAATATCGCCGCGACACTTGGCGATAGGATATGCAATTTCGAAAATCCGTATAAATTCTTATAGAATTGCTGAAAGTCTATCGGTTCTAAAATTTCAATAAATTGTTTATAATTCATATTACGAAAATTTTCAGCCGCTAGAGCTGGTGCGCCAGGGATAGATAAAATGTAATCATCGTTTTCAGGATCTATACGGATGACATGGACAAATTGCAAATTATCATCAAAATGTTTTGTATCCGAGCAAAGTAAACCTTGCTTTTGTAAGATATCATTTCGCTCATTTTCACTGATAAACTGCACACCCATTTCATTGTAGCGTCTCCATATAACTTTGCATATTTCTGGGGTGGCTACATTGGGTAAAAACAATTCGAAAACATGAACTTGAGCAAAGTCAGCCATCACTTTAAGTCTTGCACCAGCGTTAGAACGGTCTATCAACACCCCCTCAATATGATGCTCAACCCCATCACATCGAATTTGCACGGCGCTTTTCGTTTGATAACGTGCACTCTTGCGTTTTTCCACTCTTACAGGGGGGCGGGATAGATTGATCATTGGCTTGACTGTTAACTTATCAAAAAATTTGAGATTATTTTCTCTTTTAAGGCGCATAATACTCGAATAATAATTTTTTTTCCTTAATCAATCGTATCTTATCGCTAAAAATCTTTTAGCCTCTTTGCCAAAGCATCTTTGCCCACCCTCAAATGTTTCACCCAAGCATCGATACCGCCTGGAACCGTCGTTATCGTTTCACGCAGAACCTCATCAGAAATATCACTGAGATTTGCAATATTTTCTGATTTTGCCATCAAGCCATAGAGCGCTGTTCTCGATATACCCAGCTTTTGTGCCGCTGCTTTGATCACCCAGCCCGTATCATCGAGAGCTTTCAACAATTCATTCTGCCCTACCTCACCAGGATGCCGGTAAGTTTTTACAGTCCCTTCAATCTGAGAAACACTTGCCTCATCAGTTTTTATAGTTTGCACATTATCGGGTTGCCTTTTGAAAGGTTGTCCCAGACCAATATTTTGTAGTGCATTACGCAATTCGCGAATATTTCCCGGCCAAGAGTATGCACATAACTGCGCCATATTATCGATTGCAAAAGCGCTGATATCGGAGTTTTGAATCTTGATGTCGCCATTATGCATAAAATGCTTGGCCAAAACCCCGATATCCACAAGCCGTGACCGCAGTGGCGGTATTTCAATCGTAAATCCGCAAAGGCGTTGCAATAACGGTTGATTAAAAGAAAATTGCCCCTCTTCCGCCTCCAGCGATCGGTCAGTTGCAGAAATCAAACGTACATTCACGGAGCGAAGTTTTTCATCACCGACACGGCGCACTTCACCATTTTCAAGCGCACGCAACAACATCGGTTGAACTTGGTCAGGTGTATCACCGATCTCGTCAAGGAATAGAGTTTTATTATGAGCTTGCTCAAACATGCCGGCGCGATCAGCACTCGCCCCCGTAAATGCGCCCCTTTTAACACCAAAAAGTTCCGCATTAGCCAATGATGAAGGCATAGCCGCCATATTGACACTAATTATCTCTTGAGCTGAACGATGGCTTTGCGCATGTAGCGCTCTGGCCACCAATTCCTTACCTGTTCCTGTCTCTCCCCTGATTAATACGGGAATGTCTGTTTCTGCAATCTGGGTAATGGCATGACGCACCATGGCGATTGCATTGCTGATGCCGATAAGCCCATCTTTTGTGAATTGATCACGCGGCGCTGAACGCGCAGGCGCATTAAACAAAGCCAATACAACTGAGTTAGATAGAGAAATGATAATCTCATCCCCCAAATCATTGAGAGAAAATGTTGTTGCCTTTTCTATTTTTTGTCCATTTATATGTAGCCCAATTGGCTTATCTGGGGGTGTAAACTCAAACTGTCTTGCATTCAAACGCTTGATCTTTAGAGGAGTACGAGAAATCCCGCGGTCCATCAAAGGGGAGTCCTCCCCTTCCTCAAGAGGGGAAAAGATAGGGGTCAAACGAGACAGGGCAACACAGCCACTTTGATCGAATTTCAACCTAGAAATTGCCCCTATTTTAGAGACATCGCGATGCCAAATCACGCCCAGACTTATCACTGTGGCACCAAATAAACGTGCGCCATTGCCTCGGTTGACTGTTGCCTCCAAGGTCTCCAGAAGAAATGAGCGTTCCTCTTCGCTTTTTTTCACTTAAC
Source organism: uncultured Caulobacterales bacterium (assembly GCA_964479275.1). Taxonomy (GTDB): domain Bacteria; phylum Pseudomonadota; class Alphaproteobacteria; order Caulobacterales; family Parvularculaceae; genus CALLPQ01. The sequence continues at coordinate 4,072 of CAYZLR010000009.1, read as the reverse complement.
GCCCCTATGAATCGATTTGGATTTTGCTTTAAATCGACTTGGAAATCATCTTAATGTCATCTTACACGAATGCGCAAAATTAGCACACTCTGAGTCCATGTGAAGGTCTATATACCAACGTTTCAGGAGATACAGGTGGAAAAACCTTCCATTGGAAAATATCAAATTGAGGAAATAATCGGCTCTGGCACACAAGGAGAAGTGATTAAGGCCAATACCCCCGTACTCGACCGTACTGTTGCCATAAAAAAACTCAGAAAACAAAACTTTAGTGAAGACAGCCGCGACACGCTCATCCATGAAGCAAAAACGCTCGCGCGCCTATCTCACCCTAATATTGTAACTCTCTATGAGCTTTTACAAGATGGCGATGAAATTTACCTTGTCCTTGAGTATATAGATGGCATCTCTCTTTCCGAGAAATTAAAAGCAGGTCCTCTACCACTATCTCAAGCCATTCAAATCGCGACGGCGATTGCTAGCGGGGTTGCTGAAGCTCAAGCCAGTGGCATTACCCATGGCGATCTTAAACCAGGTAATATCATGATAGATAATGCCGGCATTCCACGCTTGGTAGATTTTGGACTTGCAAAACTTTCGAATAATTCGAGTACCGTGACCACCCATGCCTCGCAATTGGAAAGTTCAACCTCTCTCGAAGGGACACTTCCCTATATGGCTCCAGAAGTCATTATGGGTGAAGCCTTTGATCATCGATCAGACATTTTTTCACTCGGTGCTGTGTTTTATGAAATTTTGAGTGGCAAACGTGCTTTCGATGCCACTAATCAGGGGGCCGTGCTAAATCGCATCCTTAACGATACCCCAACCTCTCTTCAAAACTATCAACCAGAAGTTCCCGCTTGGCTTGATAATCTAATCAATGAAATGCTGATAAAAGACCCCGCGGAACGCGTGAACTCAGCTGCTCGTATCGAAGCGCGCCTCTCATCTCAAGGAAAACGCGATTTTAAAACGATTATTGATCAATACCTTAAAACTACAAAACAATATATCGTCAAAAAAAGATCACTACCGCAATGGCTAAAATTAGTTTCTATAGCGACAATCACGTCTTTGATCATCTGGGCAGGAACGATTATCGCAAGAGATGTTGCCCCGCCTGTAAGTGTTCGAATGGAACAGGGAATCGAGCTCGTCCAGCACTTTGAAGAAACAAATGCTGTCAGGGATGCACAAAAACTATTCTCGTCAATCATTTCTGAAGAGCCTGAACACCCTGGCGCCACGGCAGGTCTGGCATTAGCGCTCATCCGGGAATATTCAAGCATAGAGTCTGATCCAGCGACATTAAGACGGGCTACATTTTTGGCACATCGGGCCCATGAACGTGCGCCGCAATTGGCAATTGCAGCCATTGCACATGCCTGGGCTGCATATTTTAATGGAGAATATGAAAAAGCTCATCAGCTATACGATCATGCAAATTTACTGGATATGAATAATCCCCTCATTTTAGAGGGGAAAGCATACACATACACCAAACAAAACAATTATGAGAAAGCTCTTAAGACTTTCGAACAAGGCATCAAACTTCATAAAAATGAACGTATTTTTTATGATGAATATGGAAGTTTATTATTAAATTTAGGGCGCATTAAAGAAGCAGAAAAAGCATTTCGAAGTAGCATTACAGTCAATCCTGACAGTGTCTATGGTTATGCGAATTTAGCACACACTCTTCATATGCAAGGCAACACACAAAGCGCTGTAACAACCATTCAAGATGGGTTAAAAGTAAAATCACACAGTATTTTATATAACAATTTAGGTAATTATTTATTTTTTTTAGGAGAGTATGAACAATCAGCGCAGGCTTTTGAGCGCACCATCCAATTTGGCGGCAATAGCCACGAATATCTTTACTGGGCTAATGTTGCTGACGCTTATCGCTGGGCGCCGGGCAGAGAAAAAAAAGCGTCTGCGGCATACAAAAGAGCCATACAGCTTATACAGCAAGAACTCAAAAACAATGCAAATGACCCCACCTTGAACAGCCGCGCAGCGCTATATGCCTCAAAGACGGGCGATAGCGCTTCGGCCAAGAAATTTTTAAAAGTAGCCCTTGCTCCTCCCGTAAAGCAAACAACGATTTATTATCGGGCAACCCTGACTTACGAAATTTTAGGAGACAGAGCTAACGCCCTTAAGTTTTTAACAAAAGCAATAGAGCGCGGCTACCCGCTCATAGAGATAAAAAATGACCCTGAGTTAACCAATTTGAGACGAGATGTGCTGTATCATGAGTTATTAAGTAAAGTGGGAGACACAAATGAGCAATAACCGATATACTTTAGAATTACGCCTTGACACTGATCAAGTCACAAAAGCGCTTGCCTATCAGGTGACTGGCGAAAGCGGCACGCCAATGCCAAAATACGGTCCATGTGCTGGAACATTTCATTTTGAAAAAGGGGATACATTGTTTGTATCTGTCATTGTTAGCGCAAAAATTTCTGATGAAGTTGATATTCAGCTTACAGATTTCACAATCGCATCGGTGCCCCTTTTGGCACCAGGGAAATACCCCCTGTCCATGTTTGATCAAAACCGCGCCTGTGTTCAAGTGAATGATTGGAATACTCAAGAACGGCACGAAGACCTTGTAACAGGCGAAGAGTTCATCACGATAAATGCGAAAACCCCTCTTAATATTGTTGCGGAAGATGGACAGTGGGAATTCTCTGGTTACCTATCCACTCTTATTAACAAAACGGGCCTTGCCGGTTCGCAACCAACGGCAAGGCTGTTTTACTTTGATCCCGAAGGCACAACGGGTGGTGGTGGAACTATAGGATAGTTAGCCTGATTAAGTTTCAGGGCAAAGTTTCATAACCAATAACATATGATGGCAGATATTTGCACAGCTGCCAGATAGAAAGAAAGAGGCCGGCAATATTCATCCGTTAACGCATGGATTTTGTCGTGCCCACCACGCGACCTACCGATGCCAGAGCATGGAAGAGATCATTTCAGACTTCTTTGTGTCGCCGTCCTACAAAACGATAAGACAAGGTTTATGCGGCCATACTGATCGCGTGGCGCATCCACCCAACGTCCGCCGGCCTTCACAAGGTGAACGCTTCCTGAAATAACTCAACGATTATCAGCACGCTTAACACCGCGTGTGTCAGTCGGCAGGTGGGGTTTAATTTTTTTAAACTGAACCTTCGTTAAAACATTTTGCGTTCAACAGGTTCCCACAGATACGCAAAATACTCTTGATCAGTATTCTCTTCATCAAGTTGCTTCAGCCGCTTCATCTTTGATGGGATGACCCCAGAATACTTCTTTCGCCAGTTATAAAACGTCGCTACAGCCAGAATTGCCTTGCGACAGACCTCTTTTAATGACGTTCCTTGGTCCGCTTGCGGCAACAGAAACGCTATCTGTGCATCGGTAAACTTTGTTTTCTTCATCAAAGTTTCCTTCTACTCGCAATCAGTATCATAAAGGAAAAATGCCAGCCTTAAATGGATCAATTCTTGGGAAGCATGTCACGGCTCGAACATTAATCGGGGGTGAATAGCCCCTTCCTATTGCAACATAGCCCATTAGCTGTGTTACACTTGGGTTACGAATTTAGCGTCAACCTCAATCTCCCCGATAAAACCGTGTCCGTTTCACGCTTCACCTCGTAGAGAATTGTTATTCTCAGCCCATACAAGAAATAGACTGACGCTTTGTGATTGGCACCCATTCAATCCCTGCGCGCAGTCGCTGCAGCAACAAACTGTTCAATCAATTTTCGCGGCTTGGATCTTCTAAAAAAACACTCCCATGCCTATAACGATAACCTAACTCCAGATTATCTGGTACAGATCCCAATAGTGCCGCCACCTCCAACGGGCCAGCCAACTCGCGCAAAGTGATGTCAAAAAACTATATTTTTTTAATAAATTTTACCCACAAATGATGATAAAGCACGTGACGAGGCGGCCAAGATGGCGTAACAAGTGGACTTGATGCGGACGTGGCGGAATCGGTAGACGCAACAGACTTAAAATCTGTCGAGGGTAACCTCGTGGGGGTTCAAGTCCCCCCGTCCGCA
>CAYZLR010000008.1:0-61301 GCA_964479275.1 uncultured Caulobacterales bacterium | reverse complement strand
CCGTATGATCTCAAGACGACTGGCTAAATATTAGTTTTGAATCGGACTCTAAGATACCCTCCATTGCGCCTCATGCGAACGACCGGCTATTACTCTCAATGTATCAAAATGGGAAATTCGATGAATTCTTTCTAAATACTCAAAAGACCGCTCACTTAATGAAGGGCGGTCTATTGAAGCACAGCTCCGTATAAAAATGGCTTGGATATTTCTACATTTTATAGAAACGAAAAATACCCAAGCCTCCCCTCTCCCTTGTGCATAAGAAAAAGACAAGAATTAACTAATTCTAGAAGCGTCCGGAAATCGTAAATTTTGCGTTAATCGGCGCCCCCACAGTGATATTATTATTCGTGTGAGAGTTTGGAAAATACTCTGTGTTCGTTAAATTTTCTAAATTAACCTGGATCCGCACATTATCGCGTAAATCATAAAAAGCTGCGGCGTCCACACGCACAAATGATGGTAATGTCACTAGATTATCATTAGCCGCAAAACTTTTATCTTGAAACGTTAACCCCGTACCAAAACTAAATCGATCTGTTACTTGATAATGACTCCAAAAATTAAAGGTATGCGCCGGCAATTCACGCAAGCGTAATCCTGTTTCTTCTCCTTGGGCAGTAACTACATTCCCATCACCATCAAGAATATTATTGGTTGCTACAATAGCCCCCTCCAAGTAGCTGTAGCCTGCAGAGAAGAATAAACGATCCGTAATTTGACCAGACAATTGCGCCTCAAGCCCCCGAATGTCGGAGGCAACAACAACCAATTGTCCAGCATTTGCGTCAACAACAATACCATCAATGATCGTTGATGCTGCCTCTTGGGGTGAACTTTGTTCAATTTCAAATGCGGCCGCGGTAAAACTTAATCCGGGAGTGATGTCCCATTTTACTCCGACTTCCAAATTAGAAAATGTATTGGGATCAAGCGTATCATCATCTGGTGTTGACGGATCATCCGGAAGATCTGCAAATTGTTCGCCGCTACGCGGTAGAAAGCTTTCGCTAAAACTTCCATAAATTGAAACATTTTCTTGAGGTTTTAAAATCACACCAAAGCGCGGCGAAAACCGTGAATCTGTACGCTGAGTAATATCTTCTTGCCCTGTATCAATCAAAGTTTCAATATTATTGACCGTAATATCGAAACTGTCAAAACGTACCCCTAAAACGATATCTAGCCAAGATGAGATTTCAATTTGATCTTGGAAATAGGCTGAAAATACAGTTACATCAGCTTCAGTGTCATCGTTAAGATTCACATCAAAACTGTTGGTTGTTATATCTCCATTAGCATTAACCCCAACACCATTTTGAAGATTAATTGGACGTGTCGCATCAAAGAATTCAACATCATCCTGAGTTTGATCGAAAAAGGTGTTAAAACGGTCATTATTGTTATTTGTATCAATAAATTCACCGCCAAAGAAAAGGTTATGACCGACGCCAATCGATTCAAATTCGCCAATAAAATTTGCCGAAAGAATAAGGTTTTGCCGTTGTGTGGTGTCAACATAGCCATCGATACCTACAATATTAGTTTCTTCATCGAAGCTGACTGGGAAAAAATTTAGATATAATTTGTCATAATCCCCGTAAGACGCTGCAAACACACCTTTAAAATAGTCATTAACCTCATGAGCAAGGTTCGCGCGAAAGACATGCGAAACAATCGTAGTTGTTGCCAGTTCTGAATCAGAAAAAGTGATGTCGGCTAATTCTTCCGCGGGACGACCATCAGAGCCTGCGGGTATGCCGCGGTCTATAAAACGCTCATTATCCACATACTCATAGGACACATCTAGAATCGTTGATGGCGTCAGCTCAAAACGCGCTGTGGGGTTAACTCCAAAACGATCGCCATCGTAAAAATCGCGATGATTATTGAGGTTTTCATAATAAGCATTCACCCGAAAAGCAGCTTTATCACTCACATCAAAATTAGCATCTATTTGCACATCAGACGCACTGAACGTATCGACACTGGACTTAAAGCCGACAAACTGTTCGCCAATGACACCCTTTTTTGTCACCCGGTTTAACACGCCGCCCGTACCACCACGACCAAACAATAGAGCATTAGGACCACGCAATATTTCTACTTGCTGTAGGTTATACAAAGAGCGATAATATTGTACATCATCTCTTACACCATCAACATAAAAATCAGCTGTCGAGCGAACACCCCTAAAAACAATGGCATCTCGATGCCCCTCACCTTGGGATTGATTAACCCCAGGCGTAAACAGCACAATATCGCTAAGAGCGTCAAAACCTTGCTCAATAATTTGATCTGCCGTCGTAATTGAGAGTGATTGAGGAACGTCAATAATCGGCGTTGGCGTTTTCACTGAATTCACTTGATTTTGAAACAAGTAGCGCCCTTTTACAACAATTTCGTCATCGATATCACTCACGCTTTCCCCCGTCTGCGCGGCGGCCTGCAATAAGGGAGCAGCACTTAACATGAGCCCCATTATGAATTTAGGCCGGCTCGCGAGTGCCATTTTACGCAGCGATTTTGTCATGAGAGATTTCCTATGTAATTAATAATCATTCTCAATCTATAGCCATTAATTTTGATGTTGCAAATGATTTTAAGAACCATTTGCAATTTATTTTTGGGCCTCCACTAGAAAAGTAATCCTCCTCCAAAACCATTGTGTTTGTTACGACTAACGGAATTTCAATAGCTTATTTTGTACCCCCCTCATGCATGGGGGGCTGTTGTTCGAATCTTCGCAGCGATTTATCGTTTCATGACGCGGGAAACGACCCCGCAAGACTCGACCTGTGATTTGGGCTAATTATTGATATGTTCCCACATGGGAAGATATTTGGCGCACTCGTTAGATGTTTAGCAGGTCCCGGCAAAAGGTCATTCTTGTGAATATTCACTTGGTTCACCCAGCAAGATTTGAAGCTTCATAACTCCAATCTCCCAGCTCAGAACCAAAGGGACAACTTATAGAAAACACGATAGCTAGCGCCAATCGCTTGGCTCGAATTGACCGCGATCAGCTCTAATGTTTTGCTAGAAATGCATCGAACATTAAAACCGACCAAAGCTCCTGCCCGAAGTCGGAGCGGTTGCTTTTGTGATCATCGATCATTTTTTCAATATGATCAACGTTAAGAATACCAGATTGTTTCCACGCGCTTTGATCTCGCAATCTATCTAGAGGATTATCTCTATTCGCTCTTAACCATTGGCTCAAGGGTAAGCCAAATCCTTGTTTTGTGCGATAGAGAATGTCACGAGATAGTCTCGGCTCTAAAGATGATTTCAGAATTCTTTTACCATTCTGCCCAGAAAGTTTAAAAGATGAGGGTAGAGTTGCGGCCCATTCAACCAAGCGATGATCAAGCAAGGGGGGGCGAACCTCAAGAGAGTTAGCCATTGAGGCACGGTCTGTTTTCACAAGCATACGTCCGGCAAGCCAGGTTTTTAAATCTGTATAAAGAGCCTGTGACAATGGATCACGACTATCCGCTTGCACCATATGCTGCCTAACAATGTCTCGACTGTCATAGCCTTGGAGTTGATGATGGAAATCATCACTCATTAGCAGGCGCGCTCTTTCAGGCAGCATTATTCCACTTGCCCGCGCATAAGCGCTGGCTTGATCCTCGCCCAGCGCTTGAAAAGTCGTCTTAAATCGTAAGACGCGGGGGGCAAAATCAAGTTTAGGATAGTATCTGCCAAGAGGGCCGAAGATTGGGCGACGTACCTTATGGGGGAGATGCTTGCGTAAACGCTCTTCTGCCATAAAAAATTTATAGCGACGATAGCCAGCAAATACTTCATCACCACCATCTCCAGACAGAGCAACGGTGACATGTTGGCGTGCAAGCTTTGAAACGATATAGGTTGGCAACGCCGAACTATCGGCAAAAGGTTCGCCATATGTCGCTGCAATCTTATCAATCATGGAGGCAATATGAAGCTTAGCAACTTCTTCATGATGATCAGTTTTAAACTGTGTGGCGATCTCGCGTGCATAAGAACGCTCATCATGACTTGCTTCATCGAAGCCGATAGAGCACGTAACCGGAGCAGCTGACTTTTCTTTCATCGATGCAACAATTGCTGAGCTATCTACGCCGCCGGAAAGAAATGCCCCTAATGGGACATCCGCAATCATTTGATCATGTACACTGCGATCGAGGAGCTCTCGTAATTCCTCTTCAGCATTTTGATATGAGTATTGATTTTTTTCTTGAAAAGAGATGGACCAATAAGGTTTCAATTCGAGGTTTTGACCACGCTTTGCGGTCAATATATGGCCAGGCTCTAGTTTGAAAATGTTTTCATAGATAGTTTTTGGATCAGGCACGTAACCATAGTAAAAATAATCAGCAACAGCATGGTCATTCAACTTTTTTTGAAATAAACCGCTCGCCATGAGTGCGTCAATTTCGGAGGCAAAAGCGAGCCAACCATCTTCAGTAACCCCATAGTAAAGCGGTTTTTCTCCCAAGCGATCTCTGGCGAGCAACAAAGTTTTGCTTTGCTCATCCCAAAAAGCAAAAGCAAACATTCCTTGAAGGCGATTTATATATTTGGGGCCAAACCGGGCCATGCCTTCGGCAAGTATTTCCGTGTCCCCTTTGGTTTTTAGGGCGATCCCGGTTGCCTTTAAATCTTTTGCTAAATCAAGATAATTATAAATTTCACCATTGTAGGTAAGAATGTTACTGTTTGAACTGGCTTGAAAGGGTTGAATACTTCCCTCTAAATCGATAATGGCCAAGCGGCGGTGAGCCAACCCAATTCCTGGTTGGTTATGCTGCCCCTCCCCGTCTGGTCCACGGTGAATCAGCGCGTTTGACATTGCATTCAGAGCTTGTTGATTAACAAGCCGTTCGCCCTGCAAATCCATTAAGCCTGCAATTCCGCACATGACATTCGCTCTCTTTTTTTTAAGACTGCTGTTTTGACTGTCGTGATAGCACACGTCCGAGGCTAAGTATCACAACAAAGGTCAAAAAGTAGAGAACCCACCCAAAATAATAATGGTCCAAGCCAGTAGCATATTTCATCTGGCTGAGAGTTGCGATGAGCACCATTAGATAGGCACGGGCAATATTAGCAATAATGGCAATGATGACGGCTAATCCAATAAAGATGAAGAATATTTTTCGACTTTTAATCTGTAAGGTTGCAAAAAGTGCTGCGATCATTAATGCAGCGATAATAAATCTCATCCCTGCACAAGCCTCATCAACAAAAAATCGACCAGACCTAGTTGTCAGTAGATTATCCTGACGAACGATTTCCATACCCGTTACATCAAACAGGTAAGTGATGGAAAATGAGGTTAGGGACTGAAGGGGAGGCAAAAAGATATCACCAATTGGAACCATGAAAAACAAAAACAAAAGAGCCAAACTGTGATAATTCGTACGCTCCCTGCCAAAGAAGATAATATGCCCACTGATGAGTAAGTAGGGGAAAGCAAGATGTTGGAAAAAATTTATATTCTTTTCTTGTCCCGCCAACATTAAGGCAGTGAAGAGAATTACTCCTGTAACGCCGATCATTATAGAAATTATATTTATTTTAATTTCTGGTTGATGCTGCCTACGTCGCCACACTAACCAAACAGTTATTGGTATTGCGAAGAAACAATGATGATAGGATGAACTAGTATACCAAATTCCAATCAACTCAACCAGCATAGGCGCGCATAACAAAGTTGTTGTTGCGATGAAAATTAGATAAAACTTCACTGAAGGTGGCAATATCACTAAAGATTGAATTGGCCTTTTAAAGATATCGCCTAAGGAAAGCAAAATATTAGCAAATTCAGATTTTGATTCCGGATTGGAATAGATTAAAGAGCCCATAATAATTTTCTTTAGATTAGCATTGGCTTTGAAAAAATTTTGTTTTTCATAGCAGCAAAATATTTCTCAAAAAAACATAGAGGATTATGATTAAAATTCTTATTAAGATGTTTATTAATTGTGAAAATATTTACAATGAAAAATAAAAATGATTACAATTTACGGCAAGAACAGCAAAAAACCTAATTTTCCATCTGGGATAAAAACAACTCTTCATAAGTTTTTACCATTGCTTGCCGATCAAATTTTTCCAATGCTTTTTGTTGATTTGCACGCCCCAGTTTAGCGCGCAATTGAGGGTCGTCAATCAAACGTTCAAGGCTTTCCAATAGAAGATTATCGTCATCAACAGAGCATATAAAGGGGCGGTTTTCTTCACTCACCATGTCCATAACATCCCCCACTCTGGTGGAGACTACCGGCAAACCAGCCATCATGGCTTCGATAAGGCTAATTGGCATTTGCTCGGTATCAGAAGTTAAAACAAAGATATCAAACTTTTTGTATTCCCTCTCAGGGTGTGCCGTTGAACCGGGAAGAAAAATATCATTGTGTGTGGCGGTATTTTGCGCTGCGTCGGTTAATGATTCCATCTCTGGCCCATCGCCATATATGTACAATTTAGCTGCATTGTTGGAGGTTTTACGGTCAAAAAGAGAAATTAATTTATGAAGATTTTTCTCCTTTCGAAAAGCTCCAACAGTGCCAACGACCACAGGGGGTTTTTGACTATAATCCCGCCCTGACACCAAAAATCGTTCTGTATCAATACCATTCGGCACATATCTTATATTCTCACGAAGCAATTGCCATTGCTCCATAGCAATATTTTCAAGTGTTTTGGACGGAACAATCACAATTCTATTTCGAAGTAAAATCCGTCGAGCAAAAATCCGTTTTGGGTTTTGTATAGTCGGCGATTCATCAGGACCGAATCCATCTTCAAAATGAAGGAAGCCTGTCTTGGAAGCAAAAAAAGGTAATGAGTGAGAGGCAATTACAGCTTCAATCGCTCCCCAATTATACGTGCAAATTAAATCGGGTGTGTGCTCACGAAATAATTTTCTTAACTTTTGCAAGTTCGCAAAACTCGTTAAAGGCATCTTTTCAAGGCTTAGTGTCGTTATCTTAAGTTGTTCTTGATCGGCAATTAAGTCCTTTGCGTCGTGCTCATCTGTCAGACTAATGACATGATGGTGCATTGGCGCATTAAATTGACCAATTAATTCCGCGAACCGGCGTTGCTGCCCCCCTAGCCCAAATGTAGGAAAAAAATGGATGATCGTATGGTTTTTCATAATCTTGTTTATTTCTTAAATTCACTATGAAAAATAGGCTAAAATTTTAACTTATAGCTTACACGAAAAAAAGCTGAACAAAGTCAGCTTTTTCAATGAATTGACAGAACTGGTCAGATACAATTTATATACAAACCTTGAGGTGTAAGCGTGCACAAGTCAATATTATTTGATAGCCTTGGCATGCGCACTCTATCCTCCTCAAAGTGCAGCCGCTTACTCAATAGTTTACCCGTCAAACCGCGTTCGTGCTCATATTTTACGATAGCATATAAAATAGATAAATTTGGGCGTAAGATATTTGGATCATTTAACTCAGTAAATGGATCTCCATGGGCATAGGGAGTTGGATTACCACTATCATTTGATCTGGACCATTCTACAATAGGCTGTCCAGTCATAGGATCTGGGATCACATGAACAAGCTGCATTTCGAGATCAAAATTACTAATCGGCTGAATCACTTGCGTGATCCCAAAAAACATTTGATCAAGCTCTTCTGGTGAAATCTGTACTTGCAGAGTAGACAGATCAGATAGCATTGTTGCTGCTCGGTTGACTCGATCATTCACACTATTGACCTCGGAGACTTCCAGCGCCCCGAAGAATAACAACCCCATGATGGGTAACAATAGAGCAAACTCGGTTGCTGCCATGCCACTATCATTTTTGAAAAGACCGTATTTTTTAACTATAACCATTTTACATTTTTCCCTAATTTTCAGGAATATCATCTCTTATCAAGACTATGTGTTTATTAAATTTATGTGTTTCCGTTACCAAATCAACTTCCAGAGCCGCCAGAACCACTACGAGTATTCCGATCGAACGGCTCATTTCTGAACAACAATTGTGATACAATTCTATTGGGCTCACCATTTGTTGCTTTTAGATTCAAACCCACAGCAGGGTTTAATGTCTCATAGAGTAAGCAAGTACGTACCCTAACAATCGCACTCGCTTGACCTGGATCAAAATTTAAAGTGTTTTGCACACCAGAGGCAGCATTTGCACAAGTAACGGGAGATGTTGCCATCGCTAATGCTTGAAAACTTGCAAATGTTTCAACTTCGACGGTGACGGTCTCGTCACAATCACCGAATGCTTTTGCAAAATCGCAAATACGGTTGAACACTTCGCGGCGTTGAGCATTTGGATCAGTTTCAATACTGATATTTTGAATTTGCCCGGTTTGAATATTTCTCGCGATCTCAGAATTTGCTCTCTCCGCGACACTCTGTACGAAACTCACCCAACCAATTTCACAAATCGAAAAAAACAACGCCAAGAAAACAGGTGCAACAATCGCGAACTCAACAGCTGCAGCCCCCTGCTGCCTTTTTCTATGAGGCTTCATAATAGGTGTTATTGCTTGAATTGTTTTTTTCATTGTAGTTTCACTTTCACCATTATTCGTGGCTTGTTCGGATAATTCTTTTATCGAGATACGTGCAGACTGACCAAATCAGCAGCGATATCACCAAACGCTTCTTCCAAATCAACGCCGTCACTGGCATCATGGAAAAACGGTGCATTGGGTTCATTGGCACAAGCCCGATATAAATTTTCCGTGCGATTACTCCGAAGACCAAAAATAATAGTATAAACAAGCACCCCTTCCTGCTTCATGCGCTGACAGATACGGAGCATTTTATTATCGATTTCATCTCGCATTGTATCGGCTGAATTAATACCTCGCCCCATGCGCTCTTCACTTGCAAATCCGAATGCCGTATTCACACTGCCCCAATGGGTATTTCTACTACCAACAACATTTTGACCATCTGTCATAATGACAATTGCTTTTTGATATTGCCCATCATCATAACTGACGCCTTGAGTAAAGGGCGGTTGTGGCGATAACACTCTCCACCCCCACATCGCACCAATTGCCGAATTCGTGGAACCAGCTGCGGTTAAAGACTGTACATGAGAACTGACAGTATCGCGGTTTTGTGTAAGCGGTAAAATTGGGTCTCCACATCCAGAATTGGGATTACGGATTGAGGAATCCAAATTCAAATTCACAGAGCCGTCATAACGATAATCATATGTTTCAGTTGCTGGATCAAATAACCCAACATAAGCTGTTCTCGAAATGAATTCATCTCTCAAGTGATTAAATGCCCCGAGATTGTTTAATCTAATTTCAACTGAACGCCAATAATTTGATTCATCGCCGCCACGATTGAGTGCATGCCTCACTCCCAAATTAAAATCATTATAAATGCGAAAATTTCTAACTCGAGCCGACGAACCCGAAGTACGGATGAACGAATTATCATTTACGAAAGAGCTCTCAGCATAAGCATTATTGCTAAAACCTCGACCACTGGGGCGATCAAATCTGTTTGGGTGGTAGTAAGTACGGTGATTAAATCCATAAATGTTAGAATTTGATGCTGACTGCCTAATTCTTTGACAATCTCCCCCAGAAGCTGCACAGTTAGCTCCATCGGGTGTAAATTGTGGTACCCATCTGGAATTTATAGCATTTCCAACCTGAGCTGCGCTCAGTATAAGCTGTGGTGAATTGTTAAACGCATCATCAACACGCCCTTGTACACTACCCGCAACCTCAATGTTACTTGGCTGACTACCTATAGCCGCATTAATATCACCGCTCGAAGTTGTACTCCCTGGTTCAGTATCCAATTCATCAAGAGGATAAGGGCGCGCTTCGACACAACCTTTCCAGCTGAAATTGTCATTAGAGTCCCAAAGATGAAAATGATTAACCTTAAATGCTGGGTCAATCATGACTGGTATCCCGGTTGAATTATTATATCCCAAATTCCCGGTCCGGCGTCCATTTGAATTTTCAACTCTTGCACGAAAAGATCTGTCTAGCGACGTTGGTAAAGTCGCATGAATAAAGCGCGCACCATGATAGGTTGCGTCAGCATCCATATCGAGCCAATCTTCCTCAAACCCACCATTCAATCCACCAACATTCACTTGTGTGTTAAAAGGAACAACGGACACACGCACATTTGGATCACTTGATGCATCGCCGTATAAGGTTTCCAACAAACCTTCAACGCTATTTTTCATATCTTCCAGCTTACTGCCTGCCCCGCCAGGAACTGAATTATTCATCGATCCAGTCACATCAAGCACAAGGGCTAACTCAATTCGCCCAGAACCAGGAAGTGTGATTTCCGTGTCAGAACTAATATCAAAATTATCAAATTCAAAATCAACGCCGCCAAGCGACATATCATGAAGGATTAAACCATCAAGCTTACCTGTAATCGACGGCGTAATTGTCGTTTGAGTGATGTTAAACTTAAGATCTAAATCATCAATCACATCAAAACTTTTGAAATTTTCCCGAAAAACAGCATTCCCAAACGATTCTAATTCGCTGGTCGTTGCATTAGGATCTGTTTCAGATAACCGCGCGATCGCAAGACCGGCGGCATCCATAGCAGAAAGCATATCATTTCTAACCAGAACATTGCGGGTATAATCAACCGCCAATCCTGCAAAGACGAACATCACCAATGAACCAAAACCAAACATCATGGCGATATTGCCATTTTCATCTTTGGCAAATCGTTTCCCCAACCCCGAAATTGCATTCGGCTGACCATTGCCAAGCACAGAGGTTCCCTTCAACGTTTTAAGAAGGGATCGCCTACCAGTCGTAAAATCACGTTCCTTGTTCTGTGATTTCATACCGAGAACATTTTTTACTTCGTTGATCATGTTATTATCCTGCCTTGTAGACACGTGGTCCATTACCAAGGCTGATAATATCTAAACCTAATTAACGGTGTGTAAGGAAGAATAGTTAATCTGTAAATGAAAGTGTAAATATAAATTCCGGGAAATTCAGGCAATATTTGCATTCATATCAATGCTTATTAACTTTGATTTTGCCGCAAAAACTCGGAGCTATGCTCTCGCTAGTAACCATTAGCGATAATTTGCTATAGTCATGTTAAGATTAATACGTAGATGAATTAAAAAAAATATGAATTAAATTTTATCTTTTTTGCCTGTTTTTTTCTGAAAAGTTTAAAAATTCATGCTCAAAATTGAATTGAAAAAAATGCCTAGAAACTTTAATTTTTTTACGCCTGACATTTTGTCTAAATTATTTCCAGATCAAATCGCGACCAGTTGAGCGTCCGGAAATGCAACAAAACAATACCTTAATGCATCTCCTTGATTCCATTTGATATAGACGGGCTCTAAAGCCTGTTTAACCAACCATCACATTCGATAAACCCAACTTAAAAAAAATGATCAATCTATATTATGAAAATCAGACATCCTGTTTCTAAATGATACATGGATGCCACCAATCGACAAGAGCTTCGATCAAATGGACCTTATTTCGCCACAATGGCATAACAAATAGATATTTTGTGGACGATCGCAGCTTTTAACAGGATAATTCATAAGTTTCGGTATGGTCTGTGCAAATGGACTGTGCAATAGGTCGTTTTTACATATAAAACGGGTAAATATGATACTTTACTACGGTTGTGGGCAACTTGGTATTTTGGGTAATTTGACTATTTCGGCCCCTATAAACGCTTTTTCGGGATCATAAAATGCGCGACATCGTTTTGCTATTTTTTGTCTTTGGCTGCTTGTGGGTCACCCTGCGTTATCCTTTTGCCGGGATTATCACTTGGGCGTGGTTTACAATTATGACCCCGCATCAAATGGCATTTGGGACTTTTGGCATACCTTTAAACCTCCTGATTGCCGCGGTTACAATAATGGCTATTGGCTACACGCGTGAGTTTCAAAAATTCAAGCTCGACCCTATCACCATCCTTCTTCTTCTGTTTTTATTCTGGCAATTCGTGGCACAGCAGATGTCATTAAGACCCGAGAACTCAGGGCCATTTTTTTCGCGGTTTTCAAAAACACTCATTTTCACACTATTATGTACCCAATTGGCCAATACCAAGCTCAGATTTCACGCTATCGTTATCATCCTGGCTGGCGGTATTGGGTTCTTCGCTGCCAAAGGGGCGTTATTTACTGTCGCAACATTGGGACAGTATCGCGTTCAAGGATTAGCGCAAACCATACTGGAAGATAACAATCACTTTGGGATTGCTGCCGCGACGATGCTTCCGATCATTTTTTATCTGCGCGGGCAAATGGCTAATCCTATCGTTAAACAAGCCATCCTCGTAATCGCCATGCTGACAATGGTGGCCGTTATCGGAACCCATTCGCGAGGCTCGTTACTGGCCATGATGATGTTTGGCGGCATGATGTGGTTACGCTCTTCAAATAAATTCTCCACTGGTATTGTTGGTGCCATAACCCTTATCCCGGCAATCACTTTCATGCCCAAAAAGTGGATTGAGAGGATGCAAACCATAAAAAATGCCGGGGAAGATGAATCGTTCAGAGGACGCCTTGATGCTTGGGAAATTAATTTTGAACTGGCTAAATTAAATCCATTTACAGGTGTCGGTTTACGCAATTCTTACATCCAAGAGATTGCTAATCTGAGTGTCTCCGGGCAAACAAAAGTCGCGAGAGCCGCCCACTCCATTTATTTTGAGATCCTGGGTGGCTCGGGCTTTGTTGGGCTCTTTTTGTTCTTGGCAATAATCGTGGTCGCCTTTTTAACTGCTCGTAAAATCGAACGCAGCAAAGATCCCTCCATTCCCGATTGGAAACGATCTTTTGCAAAATTTGCTCAAATGTCTTTATTGGTTTTTTGTCTCGGAGGTGCCTCAACCTCCATGGAGATGTGGGACGGTCACCTGTTAATCATCGCTTTGATTGCTGCGATGAATAATAAAATTGAGGTCACGCGCACAACAACCCGTAAACGTGTTCAACCTAAACGAAATCTTGGTTATCGCCCGCGCTCACAATTACCAGCTCCCAGCCTGTCACAAACCCGAAATACTGAGCCAGTATATAATCGTCAAAATCACACCCCAGAATATGCATACCATGCCAGGCACAGCAATCGCCAGAAATTCTAGCTTGGGGAGATAATTGCGCTCTTTGAGTGTTGGGGGATTGGTTTTTAAAATGATTTGAACACAAAATTCTGTAAAGCACCTCCCCTTCAAATTGAACCGCCGAGGTGCTTTAAGTCTATCTTTTTTTGCATTTATTACAGTAATCGGGTCCCACAGAAATGCTTTAATGGATCGTAGTCCTGGAATCAGCCCCCGTTAGCATAGACTCGATCTGCGCGTCGCTCCCACTATCAGCCTTTATCCCTGATATCAGGGTGTCACCAATTTGCTCATGATGCGATTTGTTGCTTAATATATCCGGGCAATGATTCTTCATCTCAATCTGAATTGTCGATTGCAATGAATGATAATTTTCTTCCAGAAAGGTTTTTATACGTGACAAAGTCCCAGCAGCCACATCCGCGCGAGCAACAACCACGTGCATCGTCAAGCGAGGTTGTTCGGGCGTAATTTGCCAAACCTGCACTTTGTGAATATCTGCAATTTCTGGTAGTTTGTCTTTCAGTTGACTGATTAAAATTGGTACATCAATATCGGTTGGAGCCCCTTCGAGTAGAATATGCCCAGTTTCCTTGGTCAATCGAAAAGCCGAACGACCTATCAGTAGCGCCACCAGGATTGATAAAACCGGGTCCACCTGTAACCAGCCAGTTAACATTATCACGATCGCCGCAATGACGGCTGCAGCAGACCCTATAAGATCACTCAAGACGTGCAAAACTGCCCCGCGAATATTGATATTTTTCGTATTCCCGAAAGTGAGTACAGCAAAAGCGAACGCATTTGAGGCAAAGCCAAGAACGGCAACAATAAGCATTGTCGACCAAATTACAGGTTCAGGGTTGAGGAAACGCTGTACAGCTTCCACCACTATCCAGCCAATCAGGAGCAATAATAAAATCCCGTTCACGAAGGCGGCTAAAACCTGTACCCGTCGATAGCCAAAATGATGCCTGCTATCTGCTGGTTTCCTGGAAAACCAATGTGCGCTCGCTGCGAGTCCCAATGCAACAGCATCCGTCGACATGTGAGCTGCATCAGCAAGCAATGCAAGCGAGCCTGAAATCACTCCACCAATGATTTCAACCACCATGAAAACAAGCGTGACACACAAAGCCGCTACAAGCCTTGTCATGTCCGTATTTTCACCATGATGATGATGGCCGCAATCAGTCAAAATATATCTTCCCAACGAGTGGTTTCAAACGCTCTTACGCTTATGGGCATTAGTGAGATTGAGACATTATGGACTATCGCTTCAAGCCCATATTTAAAAATCTTAGCAAAGCTCCCGCGAAGGCGATTGGATTGTGGAATTTACAATTATTTTCAAACTTTTGATAAACACTAATCCCGATAATGCTGATTCAGCAACCACATAAACGCAGCAAAAACCTTGATTTACACAAAAAAAATCAAGAATCGCGCCTGTACTGGTGAAAAATGCAAAAAATTTAGTGACGTGATAACATACAATCCCTATCTATGGTCATATTACTAGGATAAATTTAGTATACGGGCAAAGGGGGCCTGTGGGATTGTTTTTTAATTCGCCTCATATATTAGCTCTGGAAGTTAGCTTTTTAGCGGCTTTCATCAGCGCCCTAGGTCTATTGTCGATGGCCGCATTCGGTGATTTAGGGAGCCGGATGAGCCCTTATATATCCGCGTTTGCTGTCGGGGTTTTGGTTACTTCCACTTTATTTCACCTCATACCTGAGGGCTACTCTCTCTCTCCAAATTTTTGGAGTTGGCTCACACTGAGTTTCCTTTTCTTTCTGGTTATGGGGGTTGTTTTTCGAATTCTAACGAGTGGTGCATCGATCAATACTGATTTAGCCTTCGCCTCCTCCTCCATCATTGCCCTTGGCGCACATTCTTTTTTGGATGGAATTTTGTATGCGATTGCCTTTCAAGGGAGTCCCGCAACTGGCTGGCTCACTGCAATGGGCTTGTTGGTTCACGAGTTTCCAGAAGGCATTATCATTTTTTTCCTGCTTCGCGATGCCAATCTCAGCACGGTGCCAGCAACTATTATCGCTTTTCTTGCAGCATGCTTAACGACTATCGTGGGTACATTAGTAGCCCTAAGCTTTATCAATATTGCACAGGCTGCCCTACCAATTATGATGGGCGTGACAGCAGGTGCATTTATATATTTGATTATATCTCATCTAGGCCCACATGCCGCAACAGCCCCTGACAGAAGAGGATATCTTGCTGCAAGCATTGGTGTCGTGGTCGGCACAATAGCCATCATTATAGAACATATTTAATAATGATTTTCGCGATCTGTTTCTATTAAAATGTTTCGCTAAAGCTTTTCCAGATAGAGTAGCAATGGGTTGGGCGTGCGCAAATGCCACGAAAC
Organism: uncultured Caulobacterales bacterium; assembly: GCA_964479275.1. GTDB lineage: Bacteria > Pseudomonadota > Alphaproteobacteria > Caulobacterales > Parvularculaceae > CALLPQ01. The sequence goes on along the minus strand of CAYZLR010000008.1, from coordinate 45,802 downwards.
AATACCTTAACCTCATTGAAACCATTGATGCGGAGGTGGAGAAAGGGGCTTATGCTTTTAACTTTTTTGCCACTTCATCAATTTGTGCCAGATGATCACGCTTTCTGTCATCAGAGAGGAAACTTCCAACAAAACTGTTTTTCGCCAGTTGGATAAGGTGTGCATCAGATAAGCTAAGTCGATTAGCCACCGCTTCGAAATTTTGGTTCATATATCCACCAAAATAAGCGGGATCATCAGAATTGACCGTGACGAGGAGTTCAGCATCTAGCATGGCTTTTACAGGGCTATCGCTGACATCTTTAATCACACAAAGCGCAAGATTAGAAAGTGGGCAAGACGTAATCGGAACTTGTAAATCCTTTAAGGAAGCGATCAATCTGGCATCTTCCATCGCCCGGTTACCATGGTCGATTCGATCAGCGCCAATGTCATGAAGTGCTTCACGAACATATTCAGGCGGACCTTCTTCGCCCGCGTGTAAGCACAATTTGAACCCCATCTCGCGGCAATGCGCAAACAATCGAGAAAATTTCGAGGGAGGGTGCCCCATCTCGCTAGAATCAAGCCCAACGCCAATAAAGTGTTCATGCCAAGGCGTGCTTTCCTCTAATACGGCAAAGCCCTCTTCTTCTGTTAGGTGACGCAAAAAACTCATGATCAGATGCGATGTGACTCCAAAATCACGCTCTGCATCTTTCAAGGCAGCCAGTATACCGCCTACAACAGTGCCAAAAGAAACACCGCGCTGCGTATGTGCCTGGGGGTCAAAAAACATTTCAACATGCCGTACATTATCTTCATTCACACGGGACATATAGGCATAGGTAAGATCGTAAAAATCTTGCTCCGTATGCAACACATTCATACCCTGATAATATAAATCTAGAAATTCTTGTAGATTATCGAACGCATAAGCCGCCTTGGCTTCTTCTAACGTCGTCCATGGAATCGCGATCTTATTACGTTCAGCGATGGTGAGCATCTGTTCAGGCTCGAAGCTGCCTTCAATGTGAAGGTGAAGCTCGGCTTTTGGCAATTGAGAGATAAGAGTTGACGTCGTTTTCATATTTCACATGTCCAGATATTCGATCGCTCCAATGGATAAAACATTTATTACTTCTTAGATTTTCTTTGCGCACGGCTGGGTTTTGATTTTTTTCTATTTTTCAAACCTGATTTTGCAGCTGGTTTCTTACTTCGTGGCTTTTTCTTATGAGTTGATTTTTTAAAGTCCTTATTGTCCCCCGAAAGATCCTCAAGCCTTATTGATTTATCTTTTTTCTTTGCATTTGATTTGATAAATTTATCAGACCTGTCGGACTTCTTTTTATCAACATCGCTTGTGGATTTGGCATTTTCGCGAAATGTCTTATCCTTCTTTCTTGGCTTACGCTTTAACTGTTCACTCTTGTCGACTGAATTTTTATTCGATTTGTAATCATCATTTCGACCATAAGGCTTTGCCGTTTTTTTCGAGCCTGATTTTGCATTACTATGCGAATGATCATCATCACGTTTGTAAAGATCTGTATCAAAGCTTGGCTCTCCTTTTAATCGCTCCACCCTGATATTTTTTTCCAGTGATCGTGATGGCCCAAGCTTAGCAAAAAATTTATCCGCATAATCCTCATTTAACTGAACAAAGGTTTGCTCTTCCTGTAATTTTATAGAACCAATTTCCCGCTTGGTAATATCACCGCCATTACAGATCAATGGGATTAACCATCGTGGCTCAGCGTGATGGCGTCGCCCGACAGAAAGAGATACCCAAATCGCTTTTTCAAATTCCGTTCTACTTTTGCGATCATCACGCGGATTGGCATCACGCTTTTTTCGCAGTTCTCGCTCTTTTTTTCCAGGGCGAGTTTTGCGAAAACGCTCCGGCTCTTCATCGTATCCATCTCCATCCAGCAAATCCTCAGGTGCAGACTGAGCAGATCGAGATTGGCGCAAAAATGCCGCCGCAATTTGCTCGGCATTATGTAGAGCCAGAATTTTTTGCACAAATTCTGTTTCACTATCAGTAACCGGCTCTGTTAAAAGAGGATTACTGAGCAAACGTTCTTCATCGCGATGATGAACCTCGTCCGCAGAGGGAGGCTTACCCCACTCTGCATTAATCTTTGCCCCTCTTAAAACACGCTCTGCTCGGCCCCGCCCCTTAGGATCAACAATCAAAACACTCACGCCCTTGCGCCCCGCCCGCCCCGTACGTCCACTGCGATGGAGGAGTGTCTCTGGGTTAGTGGGAAGATCAGCATGAACCACTAAATCCAGATTTGGCAAATCAATACCACGAGCAGCAACATCTGTTGCAATACAAACTCTAGCCCTCCCGTCACGCATCGCTTGCAGCGCATGGGTTCTTTCGTTTTGACTAAGCTCACCAGACAGTGCAACGACTGAAAATCCGCGATTGTTAAACCGCGCCACCATATGATTGACAACAGCGCGGGTATTGCAAAAAATCAATGCATTTTTGGCATCATAAAATCTCAACACATTGATGATTGCATGTTCACGTTCTTTAGGGGTTATCGTTAATGCCCGATATTCAATATCAACATGTTGTTTCTTTTCTTGCGCTGTGGTGACACGCACAGCATCGTGTTGATATTTTTTCGCTAATTGTGCAATCGCCTTTGGCACCGTTGCCGAAAACATCAGTGTGCGACGATCCTCGGGGGTTTCTTCAAGAATAAACTCCAGATCTTCTCGAAATCCCAAATCCAGCATCTCGTCGGCTTCATCGAGTATGACTGCACCAAGGCTTGCAGGATCAAAAGAATGACGTCGAATATGATCACAAAGGCGACCCGGCGTCCCGACGACAATATGGGCGCCGCGCTCCAGGGCTCTTTTTTCGGTGCGAAAATCCATACCGCCAACACAAGAGGTTATGACCGCCCCTGTCTTCTGGTATAACCAAGTCAGTTCTCTGCGTACTTGCAACGCCAGTTCTCGCGTTGGGGCCACGATCAATGCCAAAGGCCCCTCACTTGCTGCAAAACGTGAAACATCATCAAGTAAAAACGAAGCGATCGCCAGCCCGAATGCAACGGTTTTACCAGACCCCGTTTGGGCCGACACTAGCAAATCCTGCCCTTCTAATTCGGGCGCCACAACCGCACGCTGCACTTGCGTCAAAGCCTCATAGCCTTTTGCGTTAAGAGCCTCGGCAAGGGCCGGCATAACACCATCAAAATTACTCATCATTCGACTCTCTAGAGCATGTTTTATAAAATACAGCATCGCAAACATGCTCTAATCTATTGTTTGCGCTTGTATGATCACACAGTCATAGTGAAACTGAGTACAGTCCTGCTCAATGCGAATTCGCTCGAATATAATGGTCCAAAAAGCCACCGATCACGTCGATGACGTGCTTTAACATAGCCCTACGCCGAGTAACGCAACTTGTATAGAGAAGACTGAGCAAGAAGGCTAATGCCCACCGCCAAATATCCCCGTGCGGACTGAATAATCAACGGCAATGCGATAATCCGGATCATCGCTGGAATCCACCATCAACTGCCCTGCCCGCTTTAGTAACTGATGGCAATCAGGCGAAAGATGACGCAGACGCAGACTTTTACCAACAGATTCATATTTGCTCGCCAAATCCTCAATAGCTTGCAGCGCCGATTGATCCACCACCCGGGACGCTTTAAAATCAACAATGACAATATCTGGATCATCAGTTATGTCGAATAATTCGGCAAAACCATCAGTCGAACCAAAGAACAATGGCCCGTCCAGAACATAGGTTTTAGCGCCAGGGACACTAACAGAGTCACGAGAACTGATATGTATGCGCCGGGCATTATTCCAAGCATAAGCCAAGGCAGAAACAATCACCCCAACAATGACAGCTGTTGCAAGATCATATTTCACCGTCACCGCCGTTACCAAAACAATCACAAAAGCATCCGTCATTGGGATACGCCTCATAATCATGAGTGAGCGCCAGGCAAAAGTACCAATTACGACCATAAACATAACCCCAACCAGGGCCGCTAATGGGATTTGTTCAATCAAACTTGAGCCAAATAATATAAAGCTTAAGAGAAACAGCGACGCGACTATAGCTGAAAGGCGCGTGCTTCCCCCAGACTTCACATTTATCATAGATTGCCCAATCATCGCGCATCCCCCCATTCCGCCGAAAAAGCCGGTCACAACATTAGCAACGCCCTGGGCAACACATTCTTGCGAAGCGCCGCCACGTTTACCCGTCAGGTCACCAACCAGATTGAGTGTCAATAAACTCTCGATCAAACCAATAGCGGCCAGAATAAATGCATAAGGAAAAATGATCTGCATAGTCTCCCATGACAATGGTACCGCGGGGATAGAAAACGCAGGGAGCCCGCCCTCAATATCGGCCAAATCACCCACATTAGGGACATCCAGTCCAAAACCAATCGCAATCGTCGCAACAATAGCGATTCCTGCTAACGGTGCAGGTATTGCCTTTGTCAGCTTTGGCATTCCCCAGATAATCAGCATCGTCAGAGCACACAAGGACAACATCCAAAATAAAGGGGCTCCGGTCATCCACTCACCGCCGCTGATCGCATGACCAGAAACTTCCCCACTGCCAGGGACTTTAAATTGTCCAAGTTGGGCTAGGAAAATAACGATCGCCAATCCATTCACAAACCCTAACATCACTGGATGGGGTACAAGGCGAATAAACTTCCCCAATCTAAAAACCCCGGCCAAGAGCTGTAAAATACCCATTAAGACCACTGTCGCGAATAAGTATTGCACACCGTGATCAGCCACGAGGGCGACCATGACAACAGCCAAAGCCCCTGTCGCGCCAGAAATCATACCCGGTCGCCCGCCGATCACAGCAGTGATCAACCCAACTATAAAAGCGGCATAGAGCCCCACCAATGGCTCAACCCCGGCTACGAAAGCAAAAGCAACAGCTTCGGGTACCAAAGCCAACGCGACGGTCAGCCCCGATAAAGTTTCAGTTTTTACGCGTAACGTGGAAAACGCGGACATATCGTCTGCACCGGTAATGTCAGCAAACGATATTCGCTCAGCCAATGCATTGAAATTGGGCTTACCCATTTGAAATACCTGAAATAGTTTGAAAAAATGAAATAATTTGATTTTAAAAATCGCAAAGATTGTCTTTGAGCATGGTTTATGTTGCGTTGCAACACAAAAACTCAACCCGAAGACTTCTTAAAAATCCCATGCACAATTTGTGACTGCCAATAAGTCTCGGACCACGAATTTTCTTAATTTAAGCTGAAACCATCAAAATACGTTATAAAATGTTCTATTCTAACATTTAGCTGCGATAACGACTATGTTTTGAGTTTTTTATTCCATAGTAGCAATTATGTCACAAACTAAAAACGAATATTTTTCCCGTAAGGTATTGAAATATAAAAAACTTTACAATGAAAGCACAGAGTCATTGGATCTTTTTCGCGGGTGCAGTAGGCGATTGCAAGGCGTTCAAATTGTGGCACAAATTAACCATACGAACCTTATTGATTTGTATCAATTTTATGGGCTTTTGGAGGACTAAATGACAAAACAACTACCTAAGATTAAAAATACGTGCTCGGCGATTGCGATCTCCGTAGGCATTTCAATGATGGCAAATACGCAAACTGCAATTGCCCAAACTGATGATGGCGCTGATGAGCAGGATGTCATCATATCAATCGGGACGCGCCGTGCCGACCGCTCTTCATCTCAAACAATTGCGCCAATCGATGTGATTGACGCTTCAGAGTTGAATAATTCAGGTGATGTCGATCTGGTAAACCTATTGAGAACATCTGTTCCTTCCTACAATGTCAACGAACAACCTATTTCTGATGCGGCGACCCTTGTTCGTCCTGCAAACTTGCGGGGGCTTGCACCGGACTCAACGTTGGTTCTCGTAAACGGTAAACGTCGTCACCGTGCTGCCGTAATCGCCTTCCTCGGCGGTGGTATTTCTGATGGTGCCCAAGGCCCAGATATTGGCGTGATCCCACCTATTGCTTTGAAACAAGTTGAGGTGCTTCGCGATGGTGCGGCCTCTCAATATGGTTCTGATGCGATTGCCGGTGTGATCAATTTTGGACTGCGCGACAATGACGAAGGCTTGATTGTTGAAGGCCAGTATGGTTCCACTTATGAAGGCGACGGTGACCAGTTCCGTATCGCCGCCAATCTTGGCCTGCCTATTCCTGTCGCCCAAGGTGGTTTCTTAAACCTTAGTGCTGAATTTGGTGAAGCCGATGCAACAGACCGCTCTGTACAAAGAGATGACGCGCTTGCTTTGATTGCCGCTGGTAATACCGCTGTTCAAGATATTTCTGTGAACACAGTGACTGCAGATGTTGTGCAAATTTGGGGTCGACCAAATGTCAACGATGATTTCGTATTTTTCGGTAATGCAGCAATTGAGCTAACCGATGAGATGGAAATATACGCTTTTGGTAACTATGCAGAACGTCAAGTTGAAGGTGGCTTCTTTTTTCGTAATCCAATCGATCGGGGCGGTGTATTCTCAAACGATGGCGGTGAAACACTGCTTGTTGGTGATCTGACACCGGATCTCAGCGGAAACTGCCCTGTTGTCAATGTGGACGGCGTTACACCGGACCCGGTAGCATTTCAACAAGTGTTGGACGATCCGGATTGCTTTATCTTCAATGAACTATTCCCAGGTGGATTCACGCCGCGCTTTGGTGGTGACCTGCAAGATCAATCCATTGTTGCCGGTATTCGCGGTGTTGTTCCGATTGGAGATGGCCTGAGCTATGATGTCAGCTTCACCCATGGCCGAAATGTTGCGGACTTCTTCATCAACAACACGATCAACGCTTCTCTAGGTCCGGACACACCTACTAATTTCGATCCAGGCACTTACATCCAAGCCGATCAAAACTTCAATGTTGATTTCACTTATCCACTAGCAAATGATTTCTTTGCATCTGACATCAACTTAGCCTTTGGTTTTGAACATCGCCGGGAAACCTTCACCATTCTTGCTGGTGATGAAGCCTCATTCGCGCTTGGGCCACTCTCAACTCAAGGGTTCTCTTCAAGCTCCAACGGTTTTGGCGGATTTAATGCCTCTAACGCTGGTGCCGACTCACAACGCAACTACGCTTTGTATTTTGATACTGAGGCTGACATAACGGACTCACTGACATTGCAAGGCGCCATTCGTTATGAGGACTTTTATGACTCCTTTGGCGATACATTCAATTATAAGGTCGGTGCACTTTATAACTTCAATGATGTGGTCACATTCCGGTCTACATACTCTACTGGTTTCCACGCCCCAACGGCCGGGCAAGCCAATGTATCGAATGTGACAACAGCATTTGGCCCTGACGGCGGCCTCCAAGATCAAGGCACACTTCCCCTCAATAGTGCTGCCGGCCAATTGGTTGCGGACTTCCTGGAAGCTAGCACAGGTGTACGACCTTCACTGACCCCTGAGCAATCTCAAAACTTCAGTGTTGGTTTGGGCTTTAGTATCGCAGATATCAATTTCACAGTCGATTATTTCCGCATCACAGTTGACGATCGGATTGCGATTACAGACCAGCAAGATTTCCCAGCTATTCTTCAAAGTTTAGGGGGTACAGGCGGTACGACACTTGCCTTATTGCAAGATCTTGATGCAAATGGAACGCTCAATATTGCAGACTTTGCGGGTTCTGAAGATCTTGCAAGCTTTGGCTTCTTCTCAAATTCATTTGACACAAGAACTCAAGGGATCGATATTGTCGCGAATACCAGTTATGAAGTCTATGCGGGAAGTACAACCAATGTTGCACTCGCATTCAATTGGACTGATACAGTGGTTACAGATAATGGGGCAGACGGACCGGCACCTCTCTCTTTAGGACGTCAAAACCAATTAGAAGACAATATTCCGGCGATCCGCGGTAATATTTCCTTCAACCACATCCATGGCCCATTCCGCGGTCTAGCGCGCATCAACTATTTCGGCAGCTTCTTTGAGTGTCACCTTGACGCTGTTGGCGGCGCTGATCTAGGCCCACGCGGCTGTGCTCTTCCAATCGAAGGCAGCCCGCAGGTCACCGTTGACTTGGAAGCGGGTTGGCAGATTACAGAAAACTTTGAAATTGTTGCAGGTGCCAGAAACGCATTTGACTCTGACCCAGATGAAAACCCGTTTTCTGGAATCGTTGGGGCGCGTTTCCCAACCACAGCACCAAATGGATTTAATGGCGGATCTTACTACTTCCGTGTCCGTGCTGAATTCTAGATTTTCACACAACTGAAAACACTTTAAAGGGCGCTTCGGCGCCCTTTATTTTTTGCTATAGCTATTAAAGCATTTTTCATGTCTGTGCGAACTGGTTGAGTATCCGGAAATGCGCAAAAACAAAATCACATGCTAGCTGTGTAATATTTTCGAAAGAAGGCCCATATACCCCCCCACTATTTATTAAAGGCAATCTACAGCAAACTTTTAAAATCAAAATTTTCGTCATCAGCATCGCTTTTTGATAAACAAATTTTCTGATTTAATAATTTACGGCTGAACAGATGATCAGCAGGCCTATTAATCGAGTCTACCGCGATTAAATCTTCCCCGCGATAATAAAACAGCGAAAACTGATGCTCGGCTAAAGAGCCTCTTAAAACCGTATCATCATAACCTTCAGACAAGCCAACCATCTGCAATTTAAGATTATACTGATCGGACCAAAACCATGGAATTTGTGCATATTCTACCGGCTGGCCTATCATATGAGCCGCCGCCGCTTTACCTTGCTCAACCGCATTATGGACAGATTCAAGCCTGAGATAACGTTCATACAATGGATTGAAATGGCGTGTACAATCACCAGCGGCCACTATATCTTGGTCTGAGGTTTGGCAAAATTGGTCCACAACAATACCTTGATCACACTGTAACCCAGCTGTGTCCGCAATTTCATCATTTGCAATCACCCCAATACCAACAATAACCATTTGGGTGGTAATCTTCGTATCGCCGCTAACGACCGCCTTAACATGGCCATCCTCTCCGATAATTTCGCTCACTCGGCTATTGAGATGGATACGCACCCCCTGGCTTTCATGCTTTGTTTTGTAAAAATCAGACACAATTGGGGCCACAACACGCGGCATTAATCGATCTTGCATTTCGACAATTGTTACCGCTTTGCCCATTTTTCGGGCAACGGCCGCAACCTCTAATCCGATAAACCCACCGCCAACTACCACAAGGCTCTCAACTTCCGCCCATTGTGCGCGTATTGCTTCAACATCCTCTATGGTTCGCAAATAATGAACGCCAGCAAGATCAATCCCACGAATAGGCAGCGTGCGCGCTCTGGTCCCCGTACAAATCGCCAGCTTATCGTAAGCAACACTCGCGCCATTTTCCAGCTTTACACAAGCCTGTTCTCGGTCAATTGAAACCGCTCTTTGTCCGGATAAAAATTCGTAATTAAAGTCTTCAAAAAAACTGGCCTTTTGCAACATCAAGCCATCACGAGACATTTCATCACTGAGATATTTTTTTGATAAAGGCGGGCGCTGATAAGGACCGTAAGGCTCATCACTGATTAAGGTAACCCCTCCCCGAATACCTTTTTTTGCAAGTGTTTGCACTAATAACCCCGAAGCGTGACCAGCCCCGAGGATAACAAATTTTTGATTTTTCATTTTAACCTATCACAAAATCATCTCATCCAAGAGAAATTAAAATGCCCCAAAAATAAACTCATTTTCCGGAGGAAGCTCGCTGTTATCAAAGGCTTATTCGGCCCGGTTGCCTGATGAATTTCAAGGGATTGGCGACTCATATGTTCCTCTTATGGAGCGGACATTATCTTTATCATTTTCAAGCCCCACAAAACCGTCATGACATTCTCAGATCATGATTAACCTTCTTTCTAGGATTTAACAATATCAGGCTCTTAAGAGAAAGGTGTGAGACAAATCGAGAGCTTATATTGACATATAAAGAGCGATATCTCATAAACAAAATAGATGGTCCGCAGATGATGCGGCTAAGAGGGAACATCGGTTAAAATCCGAGGCTGTACCCGCAACTGTTCGCCAGGAGCGATTGATCACAATGTCACTAGAGATGTTTTTTTAAACTATCTGGGAAGACGATCATGAACATAGATTGGCAAGCCAGGAGACCTACCATCGCGTCGTCTGTCTAGAGGCCGGGAATAGCGCTCACAGGACGGGAAAACTAGGGCAAGTTCAAACTTGCACTCCTTTGTGACGACAATCAAAAGCCCTTCGCCGCCACTGCATAAGATGTAGGGGGTATATTAGTATCGTCACGCGATAATCTCAGATCGGCGTATGAGGTTATCTTTTAGGAGATAGATTATGCAATCTTCGTATTCAAAATTTATACAAGCAGATCTCATTCGGTTAATAGTTTTTATCAGTATAGGCTTTAATAATTTCTTCTATTTATCTATTGCGCAAGCGCAGATAGACGCTGAAAGTAAAACTGCAACCGATGAAATTATCGTCACCGGCACACGGTTTGAAACCCCTTTAAGCCAGGTTGGACGCGCTGTTGATATCATTACCATTAAACAAATCGAGCAACGCCAACACCGTTTTGTTTTTGATAGTTTACAAACAATTCCTGGTGTACAAACCATTAGCGCCGGTAGCTTAGGGGGATTAAGAACTGTTTCAGTTCGCGGGCTACCCAGCGATCAAACTCTTTTTGTACAAGACGGAATTGTCAGCAATAATCCTGCTTTTTTTGGTAATAGTTTTGACTTTGCCAATTTTGACACCAATGACATAGAGCGTATTGAAATTCTGCGTGGCGCTCAATCAACGCTATATGGCAGCGATGCAATTGGCGGCGTGATTAATATCATTACAAAAGATGGCCCAGCCGATGGCAATCTTGGGGTGAATGCTTTTGTTGAGGGGGGATCTTTTGGCACATTTCGCGGCGGCGCAACCGTATTGGCCGGTAATGAAACTGTGTCAGGACGGGTAAGTATCAGCGGCGTGACAACGAGTGGATTTTCTGCTGCTGATGAAGCGGATGGCAATATCGAAGATGACGGCTTTCGTAATATCACAATTTCCTCAAAGCTACGTTTTCAGCCAAATGAACATTTACAAGCGACCGGGGTTATCAGATTTTCTGATAGTCATAATGAGTTTGATGGTTTCCCACCCCCTAATTTCACCTTTGCAGATGATAACGCGATTGGGGAAACGCGAGAGTTAAGCCTAGCCGGGCGAGTGACACATAACGCTTTTAACGGGCGTTTACAAAACAGAGTCTCTATTACCTATTTTGATAGTGAGATTATCAATCTCGTTAATGACGTGGTAACATTTGATCCTAATGGTCAGCGTACCTCATATGAATATCAAGGCACGCTCTCTCCAACCAAGAATTTCAGTTTTATTGGTGGATTTGAATTTGAACGCGAACGCTCCACCAGTGCCACCACCCCTGAGGGTGGTCTCGATAATTCAACGACAAGTGGTTTTGCCCTTGTTCAACTTAAAACCCTCAAAGCCTTAACCCTTGATGCTGGCATTCGCATAGATAATACATCTAACTTTGGTTCAGTCACAACTTTTAGCGCCTCCGCTTCATACAAGATACCGCATACAGGTTTAACCTTGAAAGGCTCATTCGCAGAAGGTTTTCAAGCGCCAACCGCTGGTGAACTTGATTTTAACCTCGCCCAAACGGCTTCTTTTACTTTCGATCCCGACATTGATTTGTTCTTAACGCCAGAGACTTCATCCGGGTTTGATGTTGGGCTAACTTATATTTTCAAAAATACCCGCGCCGAGCTTACGGTCACTTATTTTGATCAACAAGTCGATGACCTGGTGACATTTCTTTTTGTCCCCGGCGCGCCCAATTTTGGTGCTTTTATCAATATAGAAGAGTTCGACACCAAAGGCATCGAATTCGGGGCAAAAATTCACCTCAATAAACAGCTCTATTTTGAGGGAGCCTACACCTATATTGATGCCCTCAATATAACCTCTAATATCACAGCTGGTAATCAACCTGAAAACCGCTTTCATGCCGAATTTGTTTATCAACCTATCAATACCCTAACGCTATCAGCGGGTATTACTTTTAATGGGCAAGAGCCTGATGGCGCTCAAACTCTGGAAAGCTTTACTTTGCTCAATTTACGTGCCGCGTATCAATTTAATGATAGCCTTGAAATCTTTGGCCGTATTGAAAATGCAACCGATGCTGATTATCAAGATAATCTTGGATTTGGAACTGCCCCAATCTCAATCTTTGGCGGCATAAGAGCGAATTTTTAGATGATAAACATGAAATATTCACCACAGGGAAAGCGCTACAGGTGTGGCAAAGAGCAAAGCAAAGATCGATTCCTTGATTTATTCCCTTCAGCTTGGATATCTTTTAGCAAAGTGAACACCGGTTGGACATCACAAAATCCGGAGATACAAAAACCTAAATTAACGTCTGAACTAAAATCGATAAAAGGTTGTACGCCTCTTCTTCAACTATGCGTGATTATAGTTTTTTGCCTTTGGGCCAATGCCTGCAGTGCGCCCATCGAGACCACTGAACAGGCTAGAGAACCCGCAACACAAAAAACAATGGTCACGGATCGGTCTCCTAAAAGAATTATCAGTCTGGATTTTTGTTCAGACCAATATGTATTGCAACTAGCCAAACGATCTTCGATTATCGCTCTTTCATCAGATGCAATGGCAGAATTTTCTTATTTCCGAGATCAGGCAAAAGGCATCGCAACATTAGAAAACGGGCTCGAGCAAGTTCTTTTGTTAAAGCCTGATTTGATCGTTCGCTCATACGGCGGCGGCCCACATGCTGACCGATTTTTTCAACGCTTGGGCATTCCTGTTTTAAACTTACAGTGGACGGATACTCTTGATCAAGTCAAAGCAAACATTCATCATATCGCACGAGGATTAAACAACGAGACACGCGGCCTTGAGATGATAAGGAGCATGGAGAGGCGCCAAAAAAAAATCATCGCCTCTATTCGCGACAAAAAAACTAAGCCCACCCTTCTTTATGTAACCCCGACAGGATATACAACTGGCCCCGGTTCTTTGGTAGCAGAAAGCATCGTGCAAGCAGGCTATCAAAATTATATCACGAAACCGGGCTGGCATCCCCTCCCCCTGGAACGCTTGGTTAAAATATCACCAGACCATATTGCAGCATCATTCTTTGATTTACAAAAACGGCAACCCGCGAATTGGAGTACAATTCGTCATCCTGTTGCCAAGAGCCTCCTAAAGACCGTACCGCGGACCGCTCTTGATGGCGCGTGGACAGCCTGCGGCGCGTCTTTTATTATGGATGCTATCGAGGCCTTAGCAATAAACCAAACCTTACCAGGCCAGAAGGATAACCTTCATGACTGATCGCGGCATAAACTCTATACTTTTCTTAGGATGTATTACCGTTATTTTTCTAGCTTGTTTTTTAGGATCAACACCAATCAGCCCTATACGAGTCATGCAAGCATTGCTCGGGCAAGGAGATTTGGTTGATCAACTCATCTTATGGCAAATTCGACTACCACGCGCTTTATGTGCTTTCGCTGTTGGCATTGCCCTTGGAACCAGCGGCGCGGCACTGCAGGGGTTATTAAGAAATCCTCTTGCAGAACCCGGCATACTGGGTGTGTCTGCTTGCGGATCATTAGGTGCCGTAATCGCTCTTTATTATGGGTTTATTGCCATGGGGCCTTGGGTCATGCCATTATTTGCAATAGCAGGGGCTCTCTTGGCCACTTTTTTTATCACGTTGATGGCACTACGTACTCAGTCCGTTGTAACGCTGATTTTAATCGGTGTAGGTCTCTCCAGCTTTGCGGGAGCTAGCATGAGTTTATTGTTAAACCTCGCCCCTAACCCGTTCTCACTGGCCGATATAATAAACTGGATGTTGGGCAGTGTTAGCAATCGTAGCTTTGATGATCTTGGATTTTCGTTGCCCTTTATGGTTACAGGCCTAGTGATAATTTTTGCAATGAGCCGGGGGTTGAGTGCCTTAACCCTTGGGGAAGAAGCGGCTAGTGCCATTGGTTTAAACTTAAAACATCAACGCATCGGTATTGTGGTAGGGGCTGGCTTAACCACAGGAGCTGCAGTCGCTTTGAGCGGGGCCATTGGGTTTATTGGAATAATCGCCCCCCATATCGTACGCCCATTGGTCAATCATGATCCTGCCAGAACCCTCCTACCCTCCGCGCTCTTTTCTGGATTTCTCCTGGTTTTAGCCGATATTGGGGTGCGACTTATTCCAACAACCAACGAATTGAAGCTCGGCGTCGTATGCGCGCTGTTTGGCGCTCCGGCGTTTGTTTGGATCGCCGCATCACGAAGGGCATCTCATGGCTAATCTTCGATGCGATAAACTGTCCTTGACAGTTGATGGGAGAAAAATTCTCCGCAATTTATCATTTTCACTAAAGCCGGGAGAATTAGTGGTGATGCTCGGCCCTAATGGTGCCGGTAAGACGATGGCCGTTCGTTCAGCTTTGGGCTTCATAAAAAACACTTCTGGAAATACATTCTTAGAGGGAATAAACATACACGATATCTCGCCTCTGGTACGTGCCCAAAAAATTTCATACCTTCCCCAAATCAGACCACTTGCGTGGCCCAACCGCGTTCAAGATATTGTTGCCCTCGGACGGTTTGCTTATGGTGCAAAAATGGGAAGACTTTCTTCACGTAACCGGGACGCGGTTGAGCATGCTATGGAAGCTTGTGATATTGGTCATTTAAAAGATCGGGAGGCGGATCGATTATCTGGAGGAGAGCTGGCCAGAATGCATTGTGCTAGAGCCTTTGCGGCACAAACACCCTTGCTCGTGGCTGATGAACCAATTGCTGCCCTCGATCCACGCCATCAATTCTCGATCATGAACTTGCTAAAACATTTTGTTCAAACCGGTGGAGGTGCACTCGTTATTTTACACGATATAAACCTCGCTGCGCGCTACGCAGATCGTTTATTGTGGTTGAAGGATGGTGAAATCAAAGCCAACGGTAGCCCCGAAGCGACGATTACAGCCGAACGATTGATGGAGATTTATGGGGTCAAGGCCAAAATACAAGGCAAAGAAATTTACTTTATGGACTAATAAATCATAATTTTAATTCACCTTGCCCCCCGCCAATACCATTTCCCACACCTTCATGTTTTAACAACCATTCCTTACGCTTAATCCCGCTGCCATATCCCACCATTTTTCCTGACGCGCCAATGACCCGATGACATGGGACAACGATTGCGATTGGATTAGCGTTATTGGCCATACCAACAGCGCGCACAGCGCCAGGATTTTTTAGTTTTTTAGCAATATCCCCATAACTACAAACAGAGCCCACGGGTATATCACACAAACAATTCCATACTCGTTTTTGAAAATCCGTTCCTGGAAGAGCAATTGGAATATCATCAATCGCGCTCACATCGCCTTCAAAATAGCCTTTAATTGCATGCCGCAATTGAGCTGGAGCCCTCTTCTCCTCTATGGATACATTTTTATAAAACCGATCCAGCGAGAAAATTTCACTACGCCCTTCATCTACCCAGTCAAGAGTGCGTAAGTTTCCATCTTCATCCGCAGAAAAAGTAATTTCGCCTAGCGGTGTCGACATGCGATCAAGCTGGAAATTCATCATTTCCCTTCCTCATATCGTATGATCATCTTAATCTACAAGCATGCAAATACTCATAATCAGGCATACATTTTTGCGCAAGCCTTTCAAGATCAGGTGTTAAATTGACTGGTTTTTCTTGAAATGGTCGAAAGCCAGTCGATTCAATAACTGCATCATACCAGTGCGATGCCCAGATGCCATCACTATCACGTTGACCTGCTGGCCAATCAAGCATCTCTTTTAAGAACGGAATTTTCAGTTTACCGCATAATTTTTCAAGTGCTTCTTTTGGGTTACTCAAAATATCGCGCGAATCGAGAATTGGAATCTCTCTTTCCTCTTTCATGTACTGCTCATAAAGATTTCGCTGAAAAGTCAGACTCTTACAAATAGGATCGACATCATTATACTTATTATAATAAGAGGCAATCATGGCCCTTGGATCTCTAATCAATAAAAATAGCTTACGCTTATTCAACCAATGCGTTGGCATTTCTGGAAGAAAATGAAAGGCAATATGTTTTTCGAATACATATTTTTTTTCATCACTTATCGAAATATTCCGCCTAGCTTCTTCCAACTGCACGATGACGTCCAGCCATCTTGTTGGCAATGATTGTAGAATTTTATCACGCATAGGGTGTTGGGCGTTACTTGCCTTTAGATAACAAGCATAAAAGGGCTCATCAAAAACCAACATATCGGGTCTGTTTTCAAATGAACGTAACATCGTAGTAGAAATATTGCGGGGACCTGCAATCATGGCAATTTGCGTCATGATAATTTTACCGTTTGTTTCCTAAGACAACTTTGCATCAATCTGTATTACAAAGTTACTCTAAATGAATATTCATCCGCCTCTACTGCAGACCAATCGGTTTCCACTTGGCCGTACAATTCTTTAGTTTGCTGCAGGTGCTCGCGCGACTTCCCCATCAATACGTTCTTTGTAAAGATTTTGCAGTCGTTCAACCATTGGCCCCCGTGTTTCACGAATTAAACGCCCGTCAACACTGCGTACAGGACTTACCCCTGCAAATATTCCCGTTATAAACGCCTCTTGTGCTCCATAAACATCATGCAACGAAAAGTTACGTTCCAAAACCGGGATACCATTTTCTTTAGCAATTTCAATGATCAAGCCCCGGGTAATACCCCCAAGACAAAAATCACCTGTTGAAGTCCATATCTCATCATCACGAACGATAAAAAAGTGAGTTGAGTTACAAGTGGCAACAAAACCATGCGGGTCCAGCATCAAGGCTTCATCTGCGCCAGCTTTCGCAGCCTGTATGCACGCCATAATACAATTGAGTTTAGAATGAGAATTTAACTTCTGATCCAGCACATCGGGATAACCGCGCCTTATGTGAACAGTATAAAGATCAGATCCCTTTAATGCGGTTTCCGGCACAGGTGATTTAAATTCCGGTATGATCACAAGTGTGGGCGGTGTAATCGTAGCACGCGGATCTTGATACGGAGTTGCTTTAACACCGCGCGACATCATCAATCGAACATGCACGCCATCTTTTGCATCATTCGCCTCTAAACAATCATAGAGCCGTTTGGTCAATTGTTCAGGAGTAATATCTAACTCAAAATCAAGTGTTTTTGCTCCGTCAAACAAACGTTTCAAATGACGCTCTAAAAAAACGATAACGCCATTATGAACCCGCAAACCTTCCCAAACACCATCACCCAAAACAAACCCTGAGTCGAACACTGATACTTTTGCTTCATCACGAGGATAAAGCTTACCATTGATATCAATTAAGATATCAGCATTACGGGAGTCGGCTTGATAGGCATGAGTAGAATGGGTCATGCGTTGTTCTTTGTAACCAATTTAATATTAAACCACTTCGATATGAGGGAATGGAAAAATAAACTTTCCACCGCCATTTATAAACTCACGTTCGCGAGCCAAAATGTTATTTTTGAAATGCCATGGCAGCACAAGATAATAGTCTGGCGAAATTTGCGCCGCTTCCTTTTCTGAAACAATCGGTATATGCGTCCCAGGTGTTACGCAGCCGAACTTATCAGGATTGACCTCAGCCACCGCCATAATATCATCCGCTGTAAATCCGCAATATTGCAAGGTAACATTGCCTTTGGTTGATGCCCCATAAGCCATAATTTTTTTACCGTCAGCATTCAAACCTTTCACCAAGCGAATAAGGTCATCTCGTTGTGCAACAACGCGTTCGGCAAACTCACGATAAGGTTTTTCAGTATGCAATCCCATACGATTTTCTTGTTCCAGGAACCATTCCACAAGAGCCGGATTTGGGCTGTATTTGTTGCAAGATTTTTTTGCTGCCGTGACCGCAAAGCTTCCGCCATTGATATCATTCAACGTGACGTTAACAATTTTCATACCGGCAAGATCGAGAATATTTTCCACGCAAGTTAGTGAATAATATTCCAGATGTTCATGACACATAGTATCATAAGAATTTGTACGCAACATGCTTGGTAAGTAACTTTGTTCAAAATGCCAAATGCCATCGTCAGCCAGAACACTTTCTATCTGCCTTGCAAATTCAACTGGCTCCTCCAAATCATAAAACATGGCTATTGAGGTAACAATTTTTGCTGGGGATTTGTGTACAGAATGATAGGCATCAGCACTGAAAAAATCAGGAACCAAAGAAATATTTTCTGGATAATATTGCGAAAACTTATTGCCTGTGGGGTCGATACCAATTCGGTTTAATTTTTGATTAGCGTATGATTTTAGGGTTGTCGCATCATTACTCCCGATATCCAGGATGATATCCCCATCATTCAAATCAACCAAAGCTTCCAAGGATTTAATTTTGTGCTGTAAGTGCTCAACCATGGATTTATTCAATCCAGAGCGATATCCATAATTCTCACCATACATTTGCTCGGGCTCGAAAGAATGACGCAATTGAACCAAATGGCTATCCGGACACCAAATTAACTCAAGAGGGCCCTCCTCCACAATCTCCTCTTTTGTTTTTGGAAAAACACCTGTCAGTGCCTGACTCCCCAAATGCAGAACCGAGACGAGATTTTTGCTGCCATTAACCCGGCACCCTGTGATTTCCTTAAAACTCAACATCGTCGATTCTCCTCATTAGCCTATTCAAATTAGAGGTTTGCCCATTTCGAGCCCACCCCTCTTGCCTTAAACAGTTCACTTGCCTGCTGGTAAACCAGATTAACATGTATATCAATTATGAATACTCACCTTAAAAACAGATCCAGCCTACAAAAAGCTACTCACCATCCCCAACACCGCCTTTGAGCATCCAACTCAGCGTGTCCCTCAAACTATAGTGATACTCAAACGGCAACGCCAATAAATGACGATTATCCCCACACATTAGGGGGTTTTCTACGGCGCGGGTTAAAGTTTTATCAAAACCAACTTTTATAGGATGCCCTGTAATCACACGAAGTGTCTCGACAATATCATCAATACTCGTTGCGCGCCCTGAGCAAAAATTCAAAATTGGATTGGGGTTATCAGCGTTTAATACCGCTTCATACATGCGAGCAACATCTCGGATATCCACAAAATCACGCTTCACACTTGTTGTGCCTAAAACAATTTCCTCAGCCCTTTTTTGAAAATGGGATATGATCTTAGGCACGACAAAACTCGCCTTATGGCCAAGCCCAATGCAGTTAAAGGGGCGCGCAGCAATAGCATCTATATGTTCACGGTAGAGCCCCATTGCTTGATCTGCCATGACTTTAGCGACAGCATAATGATGCTCAGGGTCAAGAGGATGCTCCTCGCAAATAAGTTTGGGGGTATTTGACCCATAAACAAGAGCCGAACTTGCATTGACAAAACGCCCGGTAAAACCCTTTTTTCTTAATAGGTCTAAAATCTCGATAATTGCATACGCATTCATCTCATAAATCAGGGGGATATTATCAAGATCCAACGTAGACACTGCAGCCAGATTGATAATTCCAGCAGGTTTTATTTTCTCAATCGCCGCGTCCACTGTCTCAATTTTGCGGATATCAATACCGGCGTCTTTCCCACTTATCGGGAGAAAATTTGCAGATCTTTGCAAGACTTGAAACACGTATCGCCCGGTAAAACCGCCCGATCCGATAATTAATACAGGTTTTTTCTGTCCGCTCATGATGACGCCACTTTAGATCATCGTACGCTTTTGAAGCCTACGATCAAAACGAAAATCCGCGTTCTTTTATACGCCGCACATCTTCACGAACCATCATTTCACACAGTTCTTCTAAGGTCGTTTTTGGCTCCCAGCCAAGTTTTGATTTGGCTTTTTCAGGATTGCCAATGAGCAAATCGACTTCAGCCGGGCGATGATATTTAGGATTGATACGCACTCGAACATCGCCAGTTTCAGCGTCTATACCCACCTCATTAATACCTTCCCCTTGCCACTCAAGATCAATATCAGCCGCTTTAAAAGCCATTTCGGCAAAATCGCGGACCGATTCAGTTCTGTTTGTCGCAAGAACAAAAGTATCCGGCTCATCGGCCTGAAGCATCATCCACATGCCTTCAACATATTCTTCCGCATACCCCCAATCTCGCTTAGCATTCAAATTTCCAAGTTCAATATGACTCTGCTTTCCGGTTACAATTCTGGCAACAGAATGTGTGATTTTTCGCGTTACGAATTCCTGCCCCCGCAAAGGCGACTCGTGATTAAATAAAATTCCACTCGCACCAAATATATCATACGACTCTCGGTAATTTACCAACATCCAATGTGAATACAATTTCGCGACTCCATAAGGGCTGCGCGGATAGAACGGAGTATTTTCCGTTTGCGGAACTTCTTGCACCTTACCAAACATTTCTGAAGTCGAGGCCTGATAAAACTTAATTTTACGATTGCAATGGCGAATAGCTTCTAAAAGATTGAGCGTCCCCAGGCCTGTCGCCAACGTTGTTGCCGTAGGCTGCTCAAAGGAAACCCCAACAAAACTTTGTGCCGCGAGATTATAGATCTCATCAGGCTGATAAGTGTTCACAACGAAAATTGCAGAACCTAAATCGGTTAAATCATATTCAATAAGCTCAAGATGTTCATTTTCTAAACACCCCAACTCTTCAAGACGCCAAAAATTAACGGAACTGGTTCTTCTGTAGGTCCCAAAAACTTTATAACCTTTCGAGAGAAGCAGCTTTGCCAAATAGGCGCCGTCTTGTCCGGTTATGCCTGTGATAATTGCTTTTTTCATGTTAATTCCGGATTTTTTCCATCAGTTTTGTAACTAAACTTGGTTGATTGTTCGTAGTTTGTGTCTGTGCCCTCGCCTCAAGGCAGTGAACATCAATCAATTGTTTTAGGCTTTCTACATTAGCCTCCCAGCGCACCCCATCAAGGCCCGGCTTTTCATCAGTCTCCCATGCTTTTGTGGCACAAACAGCAATTAATTCAATGCCGCCAGCAGAACAAAAATTCTGATAATAAGGAATAATATGCCACGCAATTGAGGGGAAATATACAATCAGCTTTGTTCCAGGTTGCATGAAACACATCGTCAAAAGATTATTCCCAACCGGCCCCACCGCAACTTTGATTTCCGAAAAATATTGCATTTGTTCTTTCATGGTCATGCCAGCAATAATTTTTTCTTCCATCCCGATGGACAATGCATGATCGATAATTTCCTGCTCATTCACACATTTACGATTGGTATTATCCGTTCGTGACAAATGCACATGACGAGTGGGTTTATTTAAAGGCAGGCCACAGTCACGATACATAGCCCGGAAAAAATCAAAAATCTCGGGCGCATTCCATACAGTTCTTGTGGGAGGGCGGAAATTATTGACCTCCGACAAAATTATAGCTTGATCAAAAATAGTCCAGCGATCTTGCGGCAACATCGATACATTTTCAAATTTAATACCAAGCGCTTTGAGACATTGAAACTGAACACAATCACGGGTTAACCAGCCGCCGGCGCGGTCACCAAAACCAACGGCAACTTTAAAATTGCTTAAATCCCCGAAAATCGTTTTGGCAATCATTAATTTTGCAAAATTATCATAAAGCCAGTGGGAAAAATGGAGTGGAAAAACGCCAGTCAAAATAAGTGTCGGTTCTTTGACACGTTGCATGATCCGATCGGTGGCAACATGCAAAGATACATCGACGTGCTGACGATCTTTTTGATAGTACGCATGATGTTCGCGGATACAAGATTCGGGATAAATTTCATCCTCATGAGAGAGGATTAATCCTCTGCCAGATATTTTTACCTTTTTCGAAAATGTAGCGCAGGCGGGTGGCGTTTTAACATCTCTTCCCTTCGCGTAGGTTAGAATATCGTCAGGAACCAGGCCAGCCTTATCGATAATGGTCATCGGCTCAATATAAGAATGGCGTTGACCATATGCGACGACAGAAACGGATTTATCCGGGGTGACATCATCCCAGCTAGGAACCGTTATCCCATAAGACCGCTTGGCTTCAGGGTATACTTTCAAGCATTGGTCCGGGTAGGTACGCGCTTGTGCGGTTGCAGCGACCTTCTGCTCTTGGGAAGCGACATTCGGTTGCTTTGTTTTCTCCGTTTTTTCTAAATTCTCTGCGGAAGCCATAACCGTTAAAAGTCCTCAACTTTATTTTACTTAGCAAGGGCAATTCGCCCACTTTTTTGGGAGTTCCAGAGGCCCAATCGATTAATTTGGCTGCTTTTACAGTATTCTCATGCCATAGGCTAGATTTTTAACGCATTTGTAGCATCTGCAAAATCATCTATCCATTCCCCCTTCAATCCGCTATTTTCTGTTTATGTTTACAAAATTCTTTCATGAACTTAAAACCGCCGGCCTGCCAGTCTCTTTGCGTGAATATCTCACTTTAATGGAGGCTATGGATGCTGATTTGGCAGGTCGCAAAGTTGAGGACTTTTATTACCTCTCACGCGCAAGCCTGGTAAAAGATGAACGTCATCTGGATAAGTTCGATCAAGTTTTTGGCACTGTTTTTAAAGGTCTTGAAAGCCTTGCAGAGGGGGTTGAAACGGCAGAAGTGCCTGAAGAATGGCTAAAATTAATGAGCCAAAAATTCCTTTCGGAAGAAGAAAAAGCGCAGATCGAGGCCATGGGGGGCTGGGACAAGCTCATGGAAACCTTAAAAAAGCGCCTGGAAGAACAGGAAAAACGCCATGAAGGGGGGAATAAATGGATTGGAACGGGAGGCACCTCTCCTTTTGGGTCGGGAGGATATAATCCCGAAGGAGTTCGAATCGGCAATCAAGGTGAACGCCAGGGCCGCGCCGTAAAGGTTTGGGAAAAACGCGACTATAAAAACCTTGATGACGACATCGCTTTGGGCACGCGTAACATCAAAATGGCACTTCGCCGCCTACGTCGCTTCGCCCGTAAAGGGGCGCCCGATGAATTCGATCTGGATGGGACAATAGACGCCACTGCGAGAGCTGGTTATCTCGATATTCAGATGAGACCTGAACGGCGCAATATGATCAAAGTGCTGATCTTTTTTGATGTTGGCGGGTCTATGAACCCTTACATCCGTGTATGCGAAGAGTTATTTTCCGCCGCACGCGCCGAGTTTAAACACATGGAGTATTTTTATTTCCATAATTGCCTCTACGACTATGTTTGGAAAGATAATCGTCGCCGCTGGACCGAAAAAATCCCGACATGGGATATTCTCCATAAATATCCCCATGACTACAAAGTGATCATTGTTGGGGACGCGTCTATGAGCCCTTATGAAATTACCGTTCCAGGCGGCGCCGTCGAATATTTCAATGAAGAAGCCGGAGCAATATGGATGCAACGTTTAACCGGGGTCTATGAGCGCGCCATCTGGCTGAACCCCTCAGACGAGAATAGTTGGGATTACGTAGGGTCAACCCAAATACTAAAACAACTCATGGAAGATCGTATGTATCCTTTAACGCTTAAAGGAATTGATGATGCGATGGCCGAATTACGCCGATAAAACAAAAATGTGGGTCGTATATTCCGCACGCTCGCTTGGTGAAAAAACAATCGACTAAAAAAGCTGCCGCTAACACCTTCGCGCTCAATTCGCATTAGCTCAATAAATCCGCCTCTTCACAAGACACATTTTCCCCTTTTATATGGGAAAAAATCCACCACTCGCGTTTTTCTAACCCTTTAATTGCAACACGTAGATCGGACTCGTAACTGTAATAGCATCCCTGATTTTCAACCACTACAAAACATCCCGGCAGAAAGGTTTCATCGTCATAATCAAATCAAATATGATTATTGATAACCCTCCAAAACCCTTCAGTTGTAATATCACCGCCCTGATAGGAAAGCGTCCCGTCGTTCAAATAATCTTCGACAAATTTAACCGAGCCATAGCGTTCCAAATAATCGCGATAAAAACCAATATGTGTTTTGCCAGAAAAAGCCGCGATCAATTCTTGATTATTTAGAATTCTTTGGGTGGTCTTGTGCGATGGCTTTTCCTGCGCCGTCGAACAGGGGAAAAACATCAGTCCTGCAAAAATAAAACACACAAGCAATCGCACTGAATGTAAGTTCATATCTCACTCACCCATAACTCTTTTTATGCCAATATAAATACCAGTATAAATTTCAAGACTCATTTGAAGCTATTACTGATGAAATTCTTTCGAAATTTCACCTATTCAAGCTTAAACTGGATTGCCGACAAGTAAGTCTCGTTTTATAAATAGTTCATAGCGCAAAAGGCACACTATCAACACAGCGCGCACCCATCATTGATGATACCACATCAAGTGGGGCTGGGATAGTTCGGGGCTTCTCTTGTGATCGCAACATCATGCACGTGGCTTTCTTTCAGGCCAGCATTGGTAATACGAACAAATTTTGCGCACTTTTGAAATTCATTTAAATTTGATGCCCCTACATACCCCATAGATGCGCGCACGCCGCCCACTAATTGATGAAGGATCGGTGCGATTGGCCCTTTGTGCGGTACACGCCCCTCAATTCCTTCGGGAACAAGCTTCATTTGTTCTTTTACATCGGATTGAAAATAACGATCCGCGGAACCGCGTGACATGGCTGTAATTGATCCCATCCCGCGATATGATTTATAAGCCCGCCCCTGATACAAAAACACTTCTCCTGGCGATTCATCAGTACCCGCCAGAAGAGAACCAACCATGACACAATTAGCGCCAACAGCCAGGGCCTTCGCCATATCACCAGAATATTTAATGCCGCCATCAGCAATCACACTGACACCATAGCCTTCGACCGCGCGGGTAGCATCATCGAGTGCCGTTAATTGCGGCACCCCAACCCCAGCAACAATTCGGGTGGTGCAGATTGACCCTGGGCCAATTCCCACTTTTATCGCATCAGCTCCTGCATCCGCCAAAGCACGCGCCCCCTCATACGTTGCGACATTACCAGCAATAACCTGAATTTTATGAGTTGCTTTCTTAATTCGCTGAACTTGCGCCGAGACTTCGGTATTATGTCCATGCGCCGTATCAATCACCAAAACGTCACAGCCGGCATCAATCAAAGCCTCTATACGTTCATATCCTTTATCACCAACTGTTGAAGCTGCTGCTACGCGCAATCGCCCCTGTTCGTCGCGGCATGCTAACGGATGCGCTTCAGCTTTATCCATATCCTTCACGGTGATTAAGCCGATACAATTATACTCATCATCGACAACAATTAAACGTTCAATACGATGCTTATGAAGCAATGTAGTCGCCTCTTCCCGGCTCACACCAGGACGCACAGTAACAATATTTTCTTTTGTCATCAGCTCACTGATTTTTTGTTCAGGATTTTGCGCAAATCGCATGTCTCTATTTGTCAAAATTCCGACCAGTTTACCTAGGCCGTTCTTATCTGGGTTTTCCACTACCGGAAAGCCGGAGATATTGAGTTGCGCCATCATGTCTTGTGCTTGAGCAAGTGTGGCTTCCGGCGGTAAAGTTCTCGGGTTAACGACCATCCCGCTCTCATACCGTTTAACACGCGCAACCTGTTCAGCCTGCTCACTAACAGATAAATTGCGGTGAATCACACCAATGCCGCCATTTTGAGCCATACCTATAGCCATAGCAGCTTCGGTAACTGTATCCATCGCAGAAGCCAAAATAGGAATATTCAAGGTAATATCCCGCGTTAGTCGCGCTTCAACATTCACCATAGAGGGCATCACGTCGGAAGGGCCCGGCTCTAACAAAACATCATCAAATGTCAGCGCATCACGTATTTGCATTACTTCACCATTCATTCACTGCTGTTACATTACTGTTCATCACTCCACCTGATATCAGATGAATTGCATTAATCATCAAAATTTTCCCGGTATTGAAAAGGGTACCGTTTCATCAATTTTTCGAATATTAATAACCCTTTGTGGATCGCTGCATATTTCTTGTGCTGCTCTCTTCATTCGGCCATCACGTCCAAGTATATCATCGGCAATTGCTGCAATAAGCGTATTAGGATATGCAGTAGGAGAAGCTTCAGCAATTTTATTGGCTATCTCAAATTCGTCCGCTTCAGGATTATGTAGGCATGCAGCAATAAAAGCGGTAACACTGGAGCGACTGATCCCTGCCCAACAGTGCGTTAGTAGAGGACGTTCGGGATTCCAGGTTTTTAAAAAATCTATTACCCCAGCAACATGACGCTCGCCCGGTGTTTCATACCCCTCTATGGGTTTTCGAATATCATCAAGTTCAACGCAGTGGTGGGCGCTCGGCCCCATTCCTTCAATTTCAGGAAACGGCGTGCCTGGCCCCAACAAACTCACCACATGACTGGGCTTCATTTTTGTAACCATTTTATCAACTAACACCAAAGAGCAAACATGGATTTCAGTCATGAACCAAACCTTTCAATCATTGGTTGCCCCGGACAAGCAATATCAAGCGTAATGGCGGCCTGTACGGAGCGCGTCACTCGCTCCTGGCAAGAATACTGGCCTTGTTGCATAATAAAATCAGCCCCAAGCGCATAATCCACGCCCGATCCGCCGCCCCATAGACGCCCTTCAGGCACTTCAGATAAAGCCAAATGGCTATCAAAATCCCAAATGCGTCCATCTCTATGAACAATTATACCCTCTATACCGTATGAAGTTGTACTATCATTACCCTTTTGTTGACCTAAATTATATTTATTATAGCGTGTGCGGAGGAAATTAAAAACATCAAGAATAGAGTCACTGGCTTTAGGGAATTTTTCATCGCTCAATTGCAAATATTGATTATAAACGCTCTCATTACCTGAAATGCCAATGGCCCAATTACCAAATTTCAACCATTTGCTCTCGCTCCCTGGAGCAGGTGTGTCCCCTATCGTTGCCCGATCATTACAGCCTAACCAGACCGCATTCTCATTTTTGTCATATAGCGCACAAATAATCGTCATGCTTCATTCTTTCCTGACAGATGTTGTTGCCCCTTAAAACCGAGGGCAACTACGTACATTTCCGCGGAGTCCGAACGGCTCGATTTTGGCTTCGCATGTCTCACTGTTTTAAAGTTTTGCTTTAGCAGGTTAAGCAAATCTCCTTCAGCACCACCTTGCAAAACCTTGCAGACAAAAGCCCCATTTTTTTCCAACACCTCCATTGCGAAATGCAATGCAGTTTCCGCCAAAGCAACAATTCGGATATGATCTGTTGCGCGATGCCCCGTTGTTGGCGCCGCCATATCGGAGAGCACAACATGGGCATTGCCATTCAACAAGGCCTTTAGTCGATCCGGGGCTTCTTCATCAAGAAAGTCCATCTCCAAAACTTCAGCACCAGCAACCGTATCCATGCTGAGATAATCAATGCCGACAACTTGCCCTCTGTGGCCAGTATTTTTTACTGCAACCTGACACCACCCCCCAGGGGCACAGCCTAAATCTACAATTCGTGCTCCGGACTTTAAGAGATTGAATTTTTCATCAAGCTCAATCAATTTATACGCTGCACGAGAGCGATATCCCTCGGCCTTGGCCTTGGCGACATAAGGATCATTGAGCTGCCTTCGCAACCATACGGTCGAAGAGGTTTTTCGATATTTTGCAGTTTTTACGTTGACCGTGAGGTCTCGATGCCCGCTACCCTGTCCACTGCCCTGCCCGCTGCCACCTTTGGCCTGCCCTTTCCTCGCGGAAGGCTTGCTGGAGGCGACACTTTTTCGGGTGCGTTTCTCAGGCTCTTCCCCCAGTGCAGTTTTAGAGATATCTGTGCTGGGGCGCTTTTTTATAGCCCCCTTTTTCGCAGCCGTTTTGCGAGAAGGTTTTGCCCGTTTTGGCCGGCCAGATGAAGATGAGGATTGCGCCATGGCATTCTATAGCGATGCGCACATGAGTCGGAAAGCCCCCCGGTTTAAAAATTATTAGAATTCATTGATCTTATCGCCTAAATGCATCAGTAATCAAATGATTAATAAGCGATTTAACAAAAATCCAGATACTCAAAAATACTGGATTTTTGTTGATAGCCAGTTTTTAAGATGGCTTAACAAGGGTTCGCCATGTTCTTGCCATTAAACTCAGTTATATATGTTTTCAACCTCATGAAAATCAAGGAAATGATATGTCACTAATGGATTTAGTTACCAAGGCCGTTGCGGAAAAAGCGATGGATCAGTTGCAAGGCGGCGCAGGAATTAACGCTGAGCAAGCAAAGAGCATGCTGCCTATGGCAGCAGCAATGCTGATGGGCGGCATGAAGAAAAACGCCCAAGATCAAAGCGGAGCAGAAGCACTCGCTAATGCGCTTGATAAACATGACGGCGGTATTCTTGACAATCTGCAAAATCTTACAGGGGGAGACATTATGGGTGACGGCCAGAAGATCCTTAAACATGTAATGGGTGGCAACCAACAAAATGCCGTTCAAGCCCTTGCTCAAGAAGGCGGCGTGGATGAGGGCCAGGCACAAAACCTCCTGGCAATGGCGGCCCCCATGTTAATGGGAGCTTTGGGTAAAGCCAAAAAAGAACAAGGCTTTGATGCCAGCGCGCTAGCCGGGTTATTAGGTCAAGAAACTCAAGCTGCCAAATCGGCTCTACCTGGAAACCTGGGAGCAATGGCAAGTTTTCTTGATGCAGATGGCGATGGTGACATCAAAGATGATATTGTTGAAGGGGTTGGCAAGAAAATTCTCGGCAGCCTTTTTGGTCGCAAATAGTATTAGGAGAGCCCATCATGAATTTATTCAAATTTGTCAAAGATGCTGGAGAGAAATTAACAGGATCAGTCGCCGGGGCTGCTAATGCCATTAAAGAACGCGTCACTGGCCATAAAATTGATGTCAAAGATCTTGATGTTGCTCAAGAAGGTGAAAAAATCATCTTAAAAGGGACGGCAAAAACTCAAGAAGAGGCAGAAAAAACCATTATTGCCGCTGGCAATAATGCAGGCATTGCTGAAGTGGAAAGCCAGATCGTTGTTGAGGAAGCTGCCCCTGAGGCGACTTTCTATACCGTTGTCTCTGGTGATAATCTGTCAAAAATTGCAAAGACCCACTATGGTAACGCGATGAAATATCCCGTCATTTTTGAAGCCAATAAACCTATGCTCACACATCCAGATAAGATTTATCCCGGACAGGTGCTTCGCATTCCACCATTGAAGTAAATTGGCGTTAGTGAAAAAAACAAAACCGGGCCATTATCAAAGGTCCGGTTTTTTTTAAGAGACAATCATTAAAACACCTCCACTTCAAATTAAATCGCCATGGTGCTTTAAGTCTTTCTTTTTTCGTATTTGTTGCCGTTCAACCGGTTCCCACAGACACGCAACATACTTTAAGCCCTCGTATATCGGGTTGTGCATCTAGCGCCTATTTTTCTTTTTTCTTCTCGCCCGCGCCCTGCGTTCGCGACGGTCTTGTTGGGCTAATTCTATCAACATACCTTCACGCAAGCCCCGGTCAGCAACGCGTACCCTATCTGTTGGCCAATACTTCATAATACCTTCTAAAATAGCACACCCACACACGACCAAATCAGCGCGCTCACGACCAATGCAAGGCTGTTTTGCACGGCCTTCAAAATCCAATGCCCTCAGTTCTTCACTTACATCAACAATATTTTGTGCACTGAGCCATAATCCATCAACATCCATCCGGCGATAACGCTCGAGGTTTAACTTAACACCGGCAATTGAGGTAACTGTACCCGAGGTGCCCAAAAGGTGAGCCTCTCGCTGCATAAACAAATTCTTTAAACCCGCCGCATCTCCGACAGCATCGATAGCAAGCCCAACCTCATCAATAATCTTTTCATAAGTCGCACGACTGATATCTCTACCATCCCATTTCTCCGCAAGACTAACCACCCCAAAGGGAAGACTGGACCATGCCGCAATCTCGGTCGTGATTGGCCCCTTCTCTCCATGTTCTTTTGACAGCTTAACCCAAGAAATTTCCGTTGACCCACCGCCAATGTCAAAAACCAAAACAGCCTTAGCCTCCGGATCAAATAAATCCTTACACCCTAACATGGCTAATCTAGCTTCTTCCTCGGGATTGATAATTTCCAGTTCTAAACCAGTCTCTTCATGTACACGTTTTAAGAACAATTCTCCATTACGCGCGCCCCGACAAGCTTGAGTAGCAATTAATCGCATATGGGTGACGCCGCGATAACGAATTTTATCTGCGCATATTTTCAAGACCTCAATGGTCCGCTCCATCGCCTCATTCGAAAGCTCTCCCGTGCGGGACAGGTTTTCTCCCAGCCGAACAATTCGAGAAAATGCATCAACAATGCGCATCTCTTTGCCGCGCGGTGCAGCAATTAACAAACGGCAATTATTAGTACCAAGATCCAACGCGGCATAACGAGAAGGACGGTTTTTATGATTTTTTTTAGCGGCAAGACGTTTTTGAGCGGGTTGCTCTTTAGAAGAATAGCTATTCTTCAACGTTGGAGATTTTATACGATCCTCAGTACCGGGTTCTTGATGGCTTGCATAGGGAGATGGTTCAGGAACAGAGTGCTGTTTGGATTTTTGGGCTCCGTCATCATTCGGATTATGGTTGTATGGTTTACTCACCGTCTGCTTACTCACTGTTTGCGTCCTCGCTTCAGGCCTGATTTGACCTGAAACCAGACTACACACAGACGAAACAAACTGACAAGTGACAAATACAGGGTTTTAAATTTACCAAAACAAAAAGTATGAAAAATTCAATTTAGAGACAGGTTGTTCAACAATTTTTAAATCGTTTTTAAATGTTGTTTGCGTTAAGGGTTCACAGACTATTGAGTTCGCAAATCCCCAACCCGTCATGATCACGCCCAAAAAGAGTGCACTCGCAATCAATTGAACAGGATATCTAAAAAGCCCTGAGAGTTGATGCCAGATGGTATGCTGGCTCAAAGGGTATAAAATTTTATCCTTCCACTTCATATTTCTCTCCCATAATTCAATTGCGCTTCAAAACTTGCCTAAAAAAATTACTTTTTCTCAAGATCATCAAACGCTTTTCTCAATCCATATTCATCCGAAGTCACTGTAGCTTCCATATCGCTAATGCGGGCATCGAGCGCCCTGAATCGATGCTTTAATTCAGAAAAAGTAGCGCTTGGTTTGGTTGAGAATTTTTTCCAAAACCGTTCTTCTTCAGGTTCTTGAAAAGGCGTCATACCAGTATCCGGTTTGATAAAAATAGCGCACGCGATATAGACAAAAATTGGTACCGGAAACAT
Organism: uncultured Caulobacterales bacterium; assembly: GCA_964479275.1. GTDB lineage: Bacteria > Pseudomonadota > Alphaproteobacteria > Caulobacterales > Parvularculaceae > CALLPQ01. Next base: position 14,467 of record CAYZLR010000008.1, on the reverse strand, counting down.
GAAAATTGCCGCCAAGAACCACCCAAAACGTAACCAATCAACATTCCAACCAAAATGATGTGACAATCCGGAACAAACTCCAGCGATTTGACGGTTATTCACATCGCGGCGTAACCGATAAAAATTAGGCCCCGGCCCCGGCTCCCCGGCCCGGTACGCATAGCCATTGCGGTCGCGCCGATCATAATAATGATGATGGTGATGGTGATGGTTTTTTTCAGACTTAGACATGACGACCCCTTTCATATTCTTCGCGCCAATTCGGCGCCTCCTTATCAAGAATGGTTTCAAGAGCATCAACACGGCGCTCTAATCGTTGCGCTGTTTTCCATAAATCATCGGCTAGTCTTTCATCATCAGTAGACAGCGTTTTTGTCTTTCTCCATTCTGTTGCATAGTGCATTACCGTAGCTGGTAAGGCGACGAAAATAATGGCGACAATGGCAACAACAAATGGTCCTTCTGCCATTTTAATTCCTTTCTTGATAATCTCGATTTAACAAATGTCTATACAATCAAACGCTATTGACGCTGCTCGGCAACCTTTGCTTTTAACGCGACCAATTCTTCGTTGACCCCATCTTCAGCTTCCAGATCTGCGAATTCTTGCTCAAGAGTTTTAGGGCGATTTGATTGCCCCATAACCCAGCTTTCTGCCTCCCCCTCTAACTCATCAATACGGCGTTCATAGCGGTCAAAACGAGCCAGAGCTTCATCAATACGACCATCATGCACCTGACGGTTAATACGCACACTGTTATTTGCATTTACATGTCGCATTTCCATGGACCGCTGTTTGGCTTTGGCTTCTTTCAATTTCCCTTGAAGCTTTTCCAAATCCTCACCAGTGTTATTCATGGTCTGCGAGATCGCTGCCAACTCCTGATCAAGTAACTCGATCATATCATTAGCTTGGCGTTTCGCGGCAATCGCACCACGCGCCAAATCATCCCGGCCTTTTGAAATAGCAAGTTCTGCTTTACTTTCCCAATCGCGTGCCCGTTTTTCAAATTCAGCTTTTTTGCGTTCGACCTCTTTTCGATCGGCGATAGCCCGCGCAGCACGTGAACGCACTTCGATGAGCGTGTCTTCCATTTCCTGAATAATCAGACGAACGATCTTCTCAGGGTCCTCAGCCTTGTCTAACATCGCGCTGAGATTCGAATTCACAATGTCGCTCAATCTTGAAAAAATTCCCATTCTACTATCCACTTCGTTATTGTTCGGATTAAACACAAGCCCTTTGAGCCAGTTTTTTTCCTTCTCCGCTAATTTTTAAAAAAGAATCGCACCCACGAGCATTCCAAAGAAAAATGTCCCCCAGGCGAAGCCCGCCCGGTGACGCAAGGCCCGCTCTATCCGCGAATCCCAATAATGGTGATCATCATATCGATCTCTCATAAATCTCTCCTTTTTCAGTAAACCTCAGTTCTTTCAGGAACCTTGGCTTCGCTTATTAACCATCAGATGCGTAATATCCGAGGTTTACCATTACTATTGCGAGAACCGTGCCAGTTTTGCGTTAAACCTATAATCTATTGTTTTTAAACAACAAAAACAAATTTTCACAAATCGGAAAAAATAAATTAGCTTTTTTAACCATTTTTATGGCTTTTTTAACCGATAAATATTAGTATTTTTTACCTATGACGATGCAATCTTCACCACCAGAAATGTTGGGCGAGGCGCCGGCTTTTCTTGATGCTCTAGCCAGAGCTTCCGTGACCGCGCCTCTTGAGCGACCGGTTCTGATCATCGGAGAGCGCGGCACTGGCAAAGAGCTATTTGCTGCACGCCTGCACTTCCTCTCTCGCCGATGGGAGAACCCCTTTATTAAGGTCAATTGCGCAGCCCTTTCTGAAGAATTATTGGAAAGCGAACTTTTTGGCCATGAAGCTGGCGCGTTTACTGGCGCTACCAAACGTCATGCCGGGCGCTTCGAACGCGCAGATGGAGGCACACTGTTTCTTGATGAAATCGCCTCAGCCTCCCTTCGCATTCAGGAAAAACTATTACGGGTAATAGAATATGGCGAGTATGAACGCCTCGGCGGGGATACAACCCGCATTGCAAATGCACGCATTGTTGCTGCCGCCAATGTCGATTTGCGACTTCAATGCGAGCAAGGTAAATTTAGAGCAGATCTACTAGACCGCCTGGCCTTTGAAGTGATTGCTGCGCCGCCACTTCGAAAGAGACAGGAAGACATTGCATTATTAGCATCACATTTCGCAAGCCGCTTTGCGAGCGAACTAAACCGCGACCCCATCGACCCCCAGCCCGCGACAAGAGCAGATACGCAAAGACCGCTTATTCAATTTCCAGGATTCTCAGCAAGCGCCATCGCAACACTGCGCAACTATGAATGGCCAGGCAATGTTAGAGAACTTAAAAATGTCGCAGAAAGATCATTTTATCGCTGGTCAACAAATAGGCATACAGATGAGCCAGAAGAAACTTCTGACGCATATCAACCGCAACCCATCGATAATATTATCATCGATCCCTTCGAACTCGAAAACTCAGGGCAAGCAAACATTGGTTTGACAAAGCCATCAGCCCCTCCCGAAATCGAAAATGAGCCGCAAGAATTACCGCCGCAAGGATATGATTTGAGAGCCCACCTTCGTCAAACTGAATTTGAGTTGGTTTATAACGCTTTGGAAAAGCACCAATGGCAGCAGAAGCACACCGCACAATATCTTGGTATTACCTACCATCAGATGCGCGGACTCATTAGGAAACACCGATTGATCGAAAACAAAACAACCACTCATTCCGAATGATGCAATCTATTCGTCTTTACCCAGCGGATGGTATCTCCAAACGTTCACCATTAAAGTTTGTGGATGCACAATAAGTTTTTTTCTTCTTCAAGGTCTCACACAATGATAGCGCTTTATCCTTTGAAGAAAATCCCCCTGCTATCAGGCGAATAAATTCTCCGCGCCCCTCAATGGTTACCTTTTCTATTCTCGGCTCTAACAAACCTAATAAATCGGGGTTATTGCGCTGCAATTTTCTCCAACCGGTGATGGCTTCAGCAGTTTTGCGATATGACGCCAAGTGCACGCCAAACAAAACACTACTTGTTTGAATGTTGGGCCCGGCTTCATTCTCAAATACAGCACCTACGGCCGTAAAACTTGGCTCCACCAGACGAGGTGTCCGTTCAACCGTTACCGCCTCTGAGGTTAATGGCTCAGCATCAGCAACAATAATTGTTTGCGGGCTCTTTGGCGGCGGCGGGACAACGAGAACTTGCGGTTCGCTATTTTGCGCCTGCTCAATAGCCTTTTGCTCAGCTTGCGGCTGAAGACTGGCTGCTTTTTTTTCTGCAACCTGTTGTGACTGCTCAAGACTTTGAATTGTTCGGCTGAGACGGGCATTCTCAGTACGCAATTCAGTAATAACAAACTGCATCTCCCGCACGCGTTGCTGTTGGTCAGCGAGCGCTTCTGCTTGCTGCGTTACCACCTGATTAGATTGCCCGGAAGACAAGGTTGAACAAGCCCCCAAACTCATTGCCGCCAAAACAACCAAAAATAAGCTCTGTTTTTTCATAACGATTTTCTCATCAACATGAACATGGATGGGGTTTGCAAATCCATAGTTTCCGTAAGTGCTGTCACAAAACCAACAGTAAAGTCAGAATAACAGATTATCCACTATTATCCATGTTTGTTTTAGGACCGATTCGCGCGCAATCCAAAAAAAATCGGTCTTTAAAAATTGATAGGCCGAAAAACCGATCCCCCTTTAAATGTCAATTTTTATCAATTGCCTGTGGATATATTAGAGTCAGGAAATTTGCGCGGACAAAGATTGACACGATCCATATCCCCATCTGCCCATGCCATCACCTTGGGATCCATCACCCGAAACCAAAGCGGAGGGATGGCAGCAAGGCCAAAACACCCCGGATATCCCGTTGGCAAAGTGGGAAGGTCAGGGAAATTGCGCAGTGCCTGATAGGGGCGCAAAGGATTAGCATGATGGTCAGAATGACGCTGCAAATGGAATGATAGTATATTCGACACAATGTGGTTTGTATTCCAGGAGTGATGCGGTTGACACGGTTCATATTTCCCGTTTTCAAGCTTCTGCCGTTTTAATCCATAATGTTCAACATAGTTAGCCTGGGTTAGAGCATACCAGCCTGCTGCATGATGAAAGAATAAAAATGCGATCATAACAGGGCCAAAAACGCTCATTAAAATCGCAGCAATCGCCAGCGTCATCGCATAACCTTGCAAAATATCATTGCGCCAAGTCCAAAAGCCATGACCTTTACGGGCTAGATGCTCCCTTTCATGTGACCAGCCACGCTTTAATGTGCCGGGCAGTTCACGAGCCGCAAAACGATAGATCGGCTCCCCAAAGCGCGCACTCGCCGGGTCTTCAGGGGTCGAAACCCAGACATGATGCCCACGATTATGCTCAATGCAAAAATGACCGTAACCAATCATTGCAATGATAATTTTTGCGGCCCACTGATCAGTTTTATTCTGTTTGTGACCAAGCTCATGACCGAGTGTCAAAACATTGCCGTGGGTCATACCAAGCCCCCACGAAAACAGCACCAACGACCAAAATGGCAAACTCTGTGTTCCCACAAGCCATGCCCCCAGAAAAAAACTGCCATAGTAAAATGGGATCATTAGAAATAAGAGAAAGCGATAATATTGATCGTTTGCCATATCATCAATCACGGCATCTGGTGGATTGTGAGGATCATCTTTGATCAAAGTGTCGAACCCAGGCACAATCACGAAAAAATAAAATAGCGGAAATAAGATGGCAAATGGATTCCCATCAGTCCAAAAATAAAGGCCCACCGTAAATGGCGTAATCACCGCAATAATGACCGGTAAAACCCATAAATATCTTTTCGGATCAACGTAGCGAACGGTTTCCTGATTTTGGTCAATCGCTGTATACATAATATGCCTTAGTGATGAGGTTATAGCGTAACGTTCATTTTTTAAACCATACCCTAAAAAAGCAAGGATTATGAGTTCACTAATGGCCAAATATGTGTCATTTTACGCCATGCCATTAAATTCCTCACCTGAACGAAATTCTGCGCAATTGACGCAAGATCTAGCACAAATGCCAATTCAATATTTTCGTCAAGCCTATGCATATTTTGGCCAAACACCTGAGCTACAAGCAAAAATCCTTAAAAACACTGGATTTACACCCAAAGATTTTGCCCCCGAGATGGACACTCATCTGGCATCTCAAGATCGAAACCTGCAAACAATTTCTGTGCGTGCACAATATGAGCAAATCAAAAATATCCGAACCTTGGTGGGTGATGATTTTCCGCTACGCGCCATATCCATCTGGCAGCCAGCGTCCCAAGGGGCGCTTGATATTGCCTTTCGCTCAGCTGGCACATTGGAAGAAGGTCTGAAACATTTGGTGCAATATGCATGGATACGAGCGCCCCAAATTCAATTTAGTACCAACAAAACATCTCAAGGCTTGAGGATAAAAATTACACCCGTTTTTCAAATTGAAACAGCTGATTGGCGGTCGATCAGTGAAATTGTTTTTTTAAACTTATCCGCGATGATAAGGAGCATCATACCAGAGCACAAAATCGCTTCCTACTCAAAAACCATCATGTATCATTGGTCATTTCCCATACCCGAATATATCGGCGAATTAGAAAGTGTTTTCTTTGGGCAAAATAAATTCAATGCTAATTTTTGCGGCATACATTTCAGTGAAGAGATACTGAATTTAACATCGCCTTATGCCGATAAAGCACTTTTGAATTTCTCACTGAAGCAACTTCATGAGTCCGAAATTCTATCAAAAGATTATACCCTGATTGCACCGCGAATACGCAGTCTTTTAAATCAAAGGCTTGGGCAAAAAAGTGGCGGCACTGTTGACGCAACAATGGCCGCCAATCATTTGAATATTACCCCTCGAACCTTGGTTCGAAAATTATCAGCAGAAGGAACCTCTTATCGAGCGTTACGAGAAGACGTTTTAAAAAAGAAGGCTCATGATTTGATCTTCAATACAACAATGACAAGAGACGATATCGCTCATACTCTTGGCTATAATGACGGAGCGAGCCTTAGTCGCTCTTGTAAACGCTGGTTTGGCTGCTCCATCCGGGAAATGCGCAAATCATCTCGTTCAGTAAACTTGTGATTTACCATGCGATAGCAAATCCAGATTGATGGTGCGTTCTAATTATTCTGCAGCGTGTAATTTTAACGCAAGCTCTTTTTGCTGCAACGAGCCAGAAAAAACAAAACCCTCTACACCCGGCACATAAAGAAAATTAGATAACCTGCCGTTCAATGGAACATATTCACCAGTCTCAGATTTTAAACATAAATGCTCTAGAGGCTGCACATCCCCGAGTGTGGAAAGCACCCGCTCACCAATTGCCCTGAAACTTGGCAAATCATCTTCATGAACCAATTCACGTGTCGAAATCCCAACCAATTCTTCTGGGGTAAATCCTAATATTTCCTTCGCAGCCGGACTCGCATAAGTAATATGTCCTTCAGGAGAAAAAATCATTGTCAACTCGCGAGAACTCTCGATGATGGCTTGAAACCTTTTAATATCAATGGTTTCAGCATCATTTTTCGCTTCAAGCGCTTCCTCCAGATAATTGGACTTTGATCGCAAAAAAATCGCCCTACGGATCATAATGCTCGTCTGCATTGCCACAATCGATGTCAACAATCCATACAATAAAATCACGAAACTAATGAGTGCCGAAGCGTCTCCGCCCCAGATGTAAAATGTCACAGCCATCGGAAACAGGGCTGGGATATTAAACGCTAGCACACAGCGCCAACATGCCCCCGCAGAAACAATTGTTGCGGCGGTCATCCCTGCAAGGATAAAAGGCAAAAATACATGTCCAATCATACCATACACAGCAAATGTTGGAGAAAGCATGCCCCACAACATACCATTGAGCATCATTGCCCCAATATTAAATTTTTGAAACCGATCCATGACGTGTAAAGTCGGCCGTGTACGCCGAATCTGTAACCAGAAGACAAACCTCACCGCCGCCAATAACAATACGCATCCCGCCCATACGGCCAAAACGGTTTGATCCACACTTTGCCAGGCGACCAAAACGGCGATTAGGGCATTAATAACCACCCCACAAATTGCAGCGGGGATCCCCCGAAAGATCATCATCGCCTGTTCAAGACGCATTTTTGCTTTACCAGCCTCAGACAGATGATGCTCAACTGAAGGTTTCATCCTGATATTTGAAACTGCACGATGCAATTCTGGGATCATACAGACTCCGTCACCATTTTTGTTGTCTCACAAGCCCCCTACTTTTGGGCACACAAAACATTATAAATCATCACTCATAAAAGTTCGGACTGCAAGGGTTGAAAATTCGACATACTTAATTCCCATTCGATACAGCGACGAACATCGCGACAAAGAAATGAGATTTTCTATACTAATTACAATATCATAGAGAGAGTTTCCCATTTTGATAGATACAATGCTTGCAAAAGGATTTACCCTGAGGAAAAAAACTGATCTCAAATCAAGACGCGGCATGATGATCAGGCAATTACCCCATGCCTAATGGGGTATTCTTTGCATTCAAAAAATAATTCGTTAGAAACTGTTAAGCGCTTAGCTAGGCTTTGACACCGCTCTCCCCTTTTTCGCAAATCTCATCATATTGCCTGGTGCAGAAAAGGTGATTAAGAACGTTGTGACACTTCATTCAAAAAAATAAGATAGCTTCTTCCTATGGCTGACATACATCTTTCCCAAACATTATCGCGCGTCAATCCCTCTCCGACATTGGCAGTCACCCAAAAAGCATCTGAGCTTAGGCGAGCGGGCGTTGATGTGATTAGCTTGGGGGCCGGCGAACCCGATTTTGACACACCTGAACATGTCAAAGAAGCCGCTATACAGGCCATCAAAGAGGGTAAAACCAAATATACAACAGTCGATGGAATTCCCGAGTTAAAGTCTGCGATTGTTGATAAGTTCAAAAGAGATAACCAACTCAGTTATACAAGCGCACAAGTCAGCGTTGCGCCTGGCGGCAAGGCTATCCTCTACAATGCTTTGATGGCAACCCTAAACCCTGGAGACGAAGTGATTATCCCGGCACCCTACTGGGTTTCCTACCCAGATATGGTCCGCCTTGCCGGAGGAACACCGGTGATATTGCCCACGGATGCTCAATCCAATTTTGAACTTCAGGCCAATGCGCTAGAAGCCGCAATTACACCCCGGACGCGGTGGTTTATATTTAACTCACCCTCTAACCCAACTGGTTCCGCCTATAGTCGAACAGCGATTAAGGCTTTGACGGATGTATTGAAGCGCCATCCCCATGTTATGATGTTAACTGATGATATGTATGAACATATTGTCTATGATGGGTTTGAATTTTCGACTCTGGCTCAAATCGAGCCGGCGCTTTATGAGCGAACTCTCACGGTAAATGGCGCATCAAAAGCCTATGCCATGACTGGATGGCGCATTGGTTATGCGGCGGGCCCGGAAAAACTCATTCGCGCCATGGGAAAGGTGATGTCACAATCAACCTCTAACCCATGCTCGATTAGCCAATGGGCAACGGTCGCTGCCCTTAATGGCGACCACTCCTTCCTGATTGATCGCAACAACGCGTTTAAAAGGCGTCGTGACCTTGTGGTATCTATGCTCAATCGGGCAGAAGGGATTTCCTGCCCTATTCCGGAAGGCGCCTTCTATGTGTACCCGTCTTGTGCCGGCGTAATCGGTAAGAAAACCCCTAATGGTCATCTCATCAATAATGATGAGGATTTTGCCACTCTGCTGTTGGACGCCGAAGGCGTCGCTGTCGTTTTCGGCCAAGCTTTCGGTCAGGGGCCGGCATTTCGGATCTCTTATGCCACTAGCGACTCTTTACTTGAGGATGCATGCACCCGCATTATCAGGTTTTGCGAGACCCTTACTTAGCGTCCTTATAGCTTGTGAAAACTATCGTGAATAACCACAAAAATCTTGCCCTTTCCCGGGGAGGGAGTACACCTGATATCAAACAGGGATACTGATGCTAAGACTTGGCATAAGACATTTTTCTGTTAAAAACTGAAGCTACGCGTGGATTGAGACGTCTCTTTATGGTCTTTTCTGATCGAACATTTCTATTCCTATTCCTTCCTGTCGCACTCCTCATTCTATTTTTGACACGACGATTTCGCGCACAGGTTTTTGGTATTATTTTTTTAAGCCTGGTTTTTTATTACTATTCGTCCGGATTATTCGTCTTTTTATTGATCCTCACAGCCCTGTTAGCATGGGGTGGTGGGTTATTTATTGAACACAACCGAAAAAAAATATATTTATTTGGCTTTATCAGCATAATATTCTGTTCTCTGATTTATTATAAATACGCTTTTTTCCTTGGCACCCTAGTCGGTATTTCTGAAGGTGATCCCGGATACAACTCCCTAAAATCGATTATTTTGCCAATTGGAATATCATTTTTTACATTTCAAGCGATATCATATGTCATTGATGTTTGGCGCGGTGATGTTGTCGCCGAAAAGAACCCCTTTCAATTTACGGCCTATCTCAGCTTCTTCCCGCAACTCATTGCAGGACCTATTGTACGATATGCGCAAGTCAAAGAAGATTTTGATAATCCAGATACTTCAGTCGCATGCTTCTCTCGTGGCATTGTCAGATTCGTTCACGGCTTAGGCAAGAAGATCCTTATCGCAGATAATGCAGGGCGCATAGCCGACGCTTGCTTTTCTCTTCCGGGCGATGAGATCGGATTTTTGTCCGTACTTATCGGAACGATTGCTTACACGGTACAGATATATTACGACTTTTCCGGATATTCCGATATGGCAATCGGCCTTGGATTGATGGCGGGTATCCGGTTTCCTGAAAATTTCAACAACCCATATTCAGCCAAAACTGTCACCGAATTTTGGCGTCGATGGCATATTACACTGTCTTCATGGTTTCGCGATTATTTGTATATCCCCCTTGGCGGTAACCGAGGCGGTGCATCGAAGACCTATCGCAATCTATTCATTGTCTTCTTAATCACAGGTTTATGGCATGGGGCTGCGTGGATGTTCATTATCTGGGGTTTATACCATGGGATATTTCTTTGTCTTGAACGCTTGGCGCTCGGTAAAAAAGCCAGCCAGATGCATGAATCATGGTTGAGGTTTTTTTACCTTTTGCCGGTAATTGCTGTCGGCTGGATATTCTTTCGCGCAAACAGCCTTGAACAAGCTGTTAAATTCATCGCTGCGCTTTTCCAACCTATTAAACGCGGCGCGTTTGATCTCGCTCCCATTATAACCAGCGCACTAACCCCTAGCGCGACAATGATGACCTTGATTGGATGCGCCGCATTTCTTGTTCCCGGTAACAAATCCTTCGGCGTCATTTTGGAAGAAAACCTTGCACGACAAAATTTAGGAATTTTAATAATTCTATACACGTTAGCTCTGTTTATCATCACAAGCGTCGCATCACTCTCCGCCGGGTTTAGCCCATTTTTATATTTCAGGTTTTGAGGAAAATAATGTTGATTAAAATCAGAAATAGCCTCTTTATCACGATATTCATAATCTTGCTCGTATCCCCAATGGCTGGACGATTATACGCACCATTAGAACAACCATACGGGCAAAAACCTTTCTCTAAAATTCCCGATGTTAGAGCCACCCTAAAATCGCACTCTCCCAAAGAATTTAATGCCTTTACCAAATTCTTGTTTGAACGCGCCCCCCTTACCAAAATATCCATCAGCAACAAGAATAAATTTATCTATAATAATTTTGGGTATATTGACAATGATCTTATTATATCTGGTAAAGACGGTTGGCTTTTCTATAAAAAGCAATTCAATAATGGAAAATGCCTGAAAGAGAAAGATATTATCAAAACCGCAAATAGAATGCGTGTCTTAAAAGCTCTATCGCAAACAATTAATATTCCAATCTATTTTTCGATTTCACCGAATAAATCGACCATTTATCCTGAAAAACTCAGTCCCAGAGCATATAATCTTACTCATTGCGTTACCCAAAATGCCAATCTCCTGAGAGAAACGATAATATCACGGGTACCAGATTTTATTGATCACGCGACGCCCATTCTGGCTGCAAAGAAAAATCATCAAAACAAGCATGACACAGATCTATATTTCCACACGGATACGCATTGGAACTCCATCGGCATGTATTATGCGATGAGGCAAATGGCTGGAGCATTATGGAGAGATGACGTCAAAAAACACTTCCCTAAACCAAGGCTTGCTCCTGAATCAGAAAAAAAACGGACAACTGATATAGCAAACAGTATACTGATGGTGGATCCACAAGATAAATTCTATAATTTGAAACCAGAAATTTTAAAAAATCTCGCCCGTAAAATGGGAATGTACAAAGATCGCTTTATCATTATTCATGATTCATTTTATAATACGGGAAAATTTATAACTTACTTTTCTAAAGCAACATTAATCGGCACTAACAGCCCTAATTTTTATCAAAAGTTGAGCAAGATTGAATTTTCCCAAAAACCAAAAGTAATCATCAATTTCGTTGAGAGAAATTTCTTAGCCAGAATAAATGAACTCTATGATCGAACGAAAATTGTTGAGAACATTATACAAAGTAATTTAAATTTAGCCCGGAATATGTGTCGTTATGGCCCGAAACAGATCGTTAAAGGTGATCGTCTTGGCAAAACAAATATGAGCGTAAATCCAGAAAGCAAAATCTTCACCCCCCAAAACACTGATCCTTGGATCGTCCTTAATATGCCCTCTCCCATCGCGGGGAAATGCATCAAGCTTGAGTTATCAGTGCAAGAATCGGGAACTTTAGAAATTTTCTTGCCGCCTTTTGCCCGCACAGCAGACACCCCGCTTTGGGAAGCCGGTCGCTCATTTCACATCCCGGTTCAAAAGGGGGCAAACGAAATCGACATTATCCTCCCTGAAAATTTAGTAGGAAACACCTTTAGACTAGACTTTAACGTGAAAAATACACCCATCATTTTAAATTCTACGACATTAGGCACATAGTCTCTTACAATGACGAGATCAGTTTATTCACCCTAAAAAAAAACCTAAACCATAAGTTGAAATTTCATAAGGTACCCCCGCAATTTTACCCTCGCCCCCTGTAAGAAGGTACCCCTTGATCCGGTAACCATACACCTTTTGGCGGTTCCCCAGTTTGGTAGAACACATCAATTGGTATGCCACCACGCGGATACCAATAACCGCCAATGCGTATCCATTTGGGCTTTATGGCCGCAATAATGCGCTTGGCTACCATCACCGTACAGTCCTCATGAAAGCCTCCATGATTGCGAAAAGAGCCAAGAAATAGTTTCAAAGATTTCGATTCTACTAACTTTTTACCTGGCACATAATCTATCACCATATGGGCAAAGTCTGGCTGGCCGGTTACGGGACAAAGGGACGTCATTTCCGGGCAGATAAAGCGTACCAGATAATCTGTTCCCACTTGAGGATTCGGAACAGCCTCTAAAACGGCTTCATCAGGCGAAGCTGCAAGATTCGTCATTTGGCCCAGTTGAGTGACGTGAGAAACTGGCGAGATGGAAGCAGCAGCGGCTGATTTACGCGCCTTCTTGTTGGTCTTTTTCAAAGATTTGGATGTTGTTTTGCGCGACGACATAATTCAGTCTTTCCGTTATAGCGAGTATCACTAAAAATGCTTATTTGGGGATGATTTCATTTAGTTTTTCCGTACTGACCTCCCCTGAGATAAGGCCAGCAACGTTTGTGATTACCCCCAAAATGTCAAGAATAATTGAGAGCTAACCGTGAAATTACAATGCCCAAATTAGGCGAAAATGATAATCGTCATAGGGGTTGATCATGTGTCATCTTTGGTCTCAACTTCAAAAACCGAGCATAGAAAGACAACAATGCTCTTTTGTCGTGACATGTATGCGGCGAATTGCAAAAACCGTAAAAATAAATCATAAATCATGATAGACAAAGACGCGCGAGTTGGTTAGAAACCACGCTTCGTGCATATAGACAAAATATGCAATTAAGCCCAGGTAGCTCAGTTGGTAGAGCAACGGACTGAAAATCCGTGTGTCGGCAGTTCAAATCTGCCCCTGGGCACCATTTCTTTTTTATGGCAAAACCTCCAAAAAAAACTAAATGGAACAATGGCTTGCGGTGTTCTAGCCCCTTTAAAACCAGTGGCTAATAATCGCGGCGCTAATAATTACATCCATCAATGCGTCTAATCGTCGATCATATCGTCGTGCAAAGTATCGCCAAATTTCTCAGGTTTTCTCAGGTGGTCGAAAATGGTAATCACCTCATAGCCCAAACGATAAAGAATTTGGGTGATTTCAGCGACATATGCCTCAATGTGATCGCTAACGGCACAGCGAATCACATGGCCTGGACCAAGACCACTCACCCTAATCATGACAGACGTTCGTTATGAGGCGCAAGTGATACAACTAAATGAACCGGAAGCGAAAATGGATTGGCCCCCACCGGCGCCAACGCCGCCAATTTTTTGGCGATTAAATGAATAGGAACCAATCATGCCCCGCTTAACGATTATATCCGTAAACGGCATATCATGATGCCTCAGAAGTATTCGCCAGTTTGGATGCCACCCCAAGATGACTCCCGACGGCACGGGCCATTACAAATATCCCCATGGCCTATCCGGTGAACAAACATGATATTACCATGCGGGCGATCAGGAAATTTTAGAAACCGCAAATAATGCCAACGGGAATTTGAATGCAAAAATACTGACGAGGCGGATTGTAAGGCTTTCCGGTTCAACCGGTTTCCACAGACACGCAAATTGCTATCAAGCGTCAACCCGATGAAACAGAGATTAAGTCTACCGGATCAGGGAGCCTCTCGGTACGCCGGGGGAAAAGCACGCGAGCTTTAATCATATCGCTATTGATGTTGAAACAATCCGAGTAATTGAAATATTTTGGGGAGACCGAAAGCTCTCTATTTCTACGCCTTGGATAAAAATATTGCTGAGCTTAAATTTGCGCGATCTATGTAGGATATTTTGCTTGGCTAACCGTGGTTCTCGACTTCCGCTGCTTACATACGTTAACATCTTCCACCAGTACTTACGCAGCGTCTTTATCAATAAGCTTCTTTGCCACCGGGGAAATGGTTCCCGCTCATTTTCTCTTTCCCGCTTACCCCATCGCAAAGCGGCTAGCGTGACCACTTAAATCGACAGTTCTGTTGACGCCGACAACGAATAAAGCGTTGCGCTTCAAATGTGAGCCTATCAAACTCTTACCCGTCAAAACAATGATAATTAAAGGAGAAAATGGTCGGAGCGGCAGGATTTGAACCTGCGACCCCTACACCCCCAGGGTAGTGACGAAACCCCGATAGCGCAGCCAGTTTTTATGTAACCATATTATTCCCCTC
>CAYZLR010000007.1:0-62965 GCA_964479275.1 uncultured Caulobacterales bacterium | reverse complement strand
TCCGTATGATCTCAAGACGACTGGCTAAATATTAGTTTTGAATCGGACTCTTAGTTGAAGTTCTCGCCATGTTCAGCATTTGTTAAGCTTGATGAAGAGGGCATTTATCAAAATGAGCCTATATGATCTGGTTGCAGAGAATTAATTCTGATCGTCTTTGGTGTCATTAAACTGTTATTTATCTAAACATTCTAAACTCAAGTGATTGGGGATAACTTACACGGTTATACTCGGAGCGAGGTTGGGATAGGTGCATAAATGACGCAACACACAGATCAAAATTCAAGCATCATGAAGCTTGAGAAAAAGCCGAGTATTTTTAATCGAATAGAAGCTGTGATGCTTGCCGGGGCAATTATTATCAGTCTTGTGTTGATTAGCGTTATGGGCTCTTCAATGCCCGTAATTTCAGCTATTTGGAGCGGTGCGTGTTTGATCATGTGTTTTGGTTTATACATGAAAGGGCGTCGCGACTGGAGAGCGATGTCTGAAGAAATTGAGCGGCAAAAAACGTTTGCGAATAGAGGGGAACAGACATCTTCAGAGCTCACTGAAGCCCTCGCTAAATCAATTAATGAACAAGTCCACGCCTTAAAATCTATCAGTGATTTGAATGGGTCTGATATTGCAATGTTGGAAAAAGTTCAGGAAGCGACGGCAGAAGACCGACTTGAACTTTATTTGCAACCTATTGTTGACCTGCATTCAACGGAGGTTAAATTTTATGAGGCTTTCTCAAGATTGAAAGATAAAGATGGCAAGCTTTTAAGACCAGTCGATTATCTCGAGGCGGCAGAGCGGGCAAACCGCATTGGCTTTATTGATAATATGATTTTATTGCGGTCTGTGCAGGCAATGCGTTCATTGCGTGAGACAGGGCGAAATGCACCTGTATTTTGCAATGTATCTCCGGCGACTCTCTACGATCAAAGTTTCTTCTCCCTTTTTACTCAATATCTTGATGCTAATCAGGATTTATCAGATGGGTTAATTTTTGAGTTTACTTATCCAGCAATTTCACTTGTTGATCCAACGATTGCAAAAAGTCTTGGTGTGATTGCAGAGCGTGGTTTCGGTTTTTCAGTAGATCATATCCACCGGCTCAATATTAATCTGGGTTATCTCAAACGTCTTAATTTACGATACGTAAAAGCTCCAGTTTCTCTCCTATCGAATGGAATAGGAAAACAGTCCCAAAAAGATGAACAGGTTGAAACATTCTTGAACGACTTAAAAGAGAGTAACGTTCAGTTGATTGTAGAGAAAGTTGAAACAGCTGATCAATATAAGGTTTTGAGAGAGCAGGGTTTCGAGTTTGGGCAGGGTAATTATTTCGGGCGTCCCATGCCGGCTAAAGCTTATCTGGACGATCATGACGTAAAAAAAGCTTCATGAGATGAATTCTATACTCATCATGGATAATTCTTTTAGGGCTTGACCATCTGTTATTAGATAATTATCCCGCTCTCATTGTGCAAAATCTTAGACTTATTCAGCATCTCTCAGATGTTCTTATCGATGGTGATCACAAACCTTACAAAGCGGCCCTTTGTGATGCTTGGGGGGTGATCCATAACGGGGTAAGTTTGTTCTCCGGTGCGGAAGATGCGTTACTGAATTTTCGCCGGGAAGTTGGCCCCGTCTTTATTTTAACCAACGCCCCAAGACCTTCTGCTATCATTCTTGCGCAACTGGACCGCCTGGGTCTGTCCAGAAAAGCTTATGATGATATTGTTACCTCTGGGGACGCTATTCGGGCGGAAATTCAAAAAAATATATCTGCCCCATTCTTTCGCCTCGGACCTGAAAAAGATGATCCTCTCTATGATGGGTTAAAAATTGACTTTGTTCCGCTTGCCGATGCAAATTTTATAATTTGCACCGGATTGCTGGATGAAACCAGCGATGAGAAACCTGAAGATTATGAACCCATGTTTCGCACGGCGATTGAACGGGGGGTGACAATGATATGTGCTAATCCCGATATCATCGTTCGTTGGGGCGATAGAATTTTATACTGTGCGGGTGCGTTGGCAGCAGTTTATGAGCGTCTTGGCGGTAGCGTCATTCATGCTGGTAAACCCCATCGTCCAATTTATGACCTGGGTATAAAAAAGGCACAAGCCATCGACAGCGCGATTCGTAGCGAATCACTCTTGGCGATAGGGGATGGACTGGGTACAGATATTGCTGGTGCGAACGCTCATGGTATTGATGCTGTCTATGTTTATGGTAGCGGCGGGATTCACGACCAAGAATCTGGGTCGGTAGAACAGGCTTTGGCGCAATCAGGTGCAAGTGCTTTAGCGGCGATGGAGCAATTAAAATGGTAGAGGTAAATGGTGGAGAGGGGGGTTTCGAGGCAGGTTGGAAAACTTTTGCTGCCATTGGTAACTTTGATGGTGTTCATCTGGGGCATCAATACTTAATTGATCAGGTGAAGAACCATGCTGAACAGGCAAATGCCAAAACAGCTATTGTGCTGTTTGCGCCTCATCCGCGTGTCTTTTTTCGGCCGGATGATCCGGCTTTTTTAATTATGTCTCCAGATAATCGTGATGCAGTTTTGTTTCATCATGGCGTTGAGATTATCCATTCTCTACCGTTCGATGAGACCATGGCGAATATGCCCGCAGAAGACTTTATCAAAGATGTACTCATCGATGAGTTATCGCTCAGCGGTATTTTGGTAGGCCAAGATTTTCGATTCGGAAAAGATCGTCTTGCAGATGGCGCTTTTCTTGAAAAAATGGGTGCCGAGCTGGGGTTGAAAGTCGTTTTAGCACAAACAATTTCCTCTTCTTCCTCGACACTCCCGGAGCACCCTAAAATAGGATCTAGTGCTATTCGCCAGGCGATTCGTGAAGGTCAGATGGCACATGCTCAGAAAATGCTGGGCCGACCTTGGGATTTTGTGGGGATTGTTGAAAAGGGACAACAATTAGGGCGTACGATTGGCTTTCCGACTGCAAATCTCCGGATGGGGGATGTGATGGCACCACGACACGGGGTTTATGCGGTGCAAGTCGAGTTAGAAGAGAAAAGCTTTCAAGGGGTCGCTAATTTTGGTAGGCGTCCTACGCTTGGCGCCGGGGACCCGTTGTTGGAAGTTCATCTATTTGATTTTGAGGAAGAGATCTACGGGAAGAGGCTTATTGTTCAATTTTTTGATTTCATAAGAGAAGAGCAAAAATTCGATAGTCTTGACGCTTTAAAGGCTCAAATCACGAAAGATTGTGCACAGGTTAGGCAATTACTCACAAAACCCCACTGATTTGTGATCTGGTTTGCCTAAAAACCGCCGCAACTTATGCTTAACTATACAACAAGTCGCAAACCAAGAGGTTTTGGATGCATCAAGTGTAACCATGGACACTCTCAATTATGCACTATTATAGATTAACCTAAGGAGTTAAGATATGCAGCCTAAGACATTGAAAAAATTATCTATAATGGCCTTTATGGCGGGTGGAATGATTTTGCCTGCTGCAATGCCAAGCGCTTTTGCTACCGGGTTAACATCTACTGTGCTTTCTTCATCGGCTGTATTGTCGACCACTGGAACACCAATTGTCGCCGCAATCGGTGTGCAGAGTGCACGTGGCAACAGAGTGCGCGGAAATCGGGGGCATCGATCGCGCGGCAACCGAGGGCATCGTTCTCGCGGTCATCGCGGTGGTAATTTCCGTGGTCATCGTGGCGGCTTTAGAGGCAGTCGCGGTTTTCATGGAAAAGGATTTCGTGGTCGAGGTTTTAGAGGGCGCCACTTTAATCGCGGATTTCGCGGAAGTCGGTTTGGCTATTCCGGTTATGGATATGGACGCCGCGGTTTCCATCGTCGTGGGTTCACGGGCGCAGATGCGTTTTTCCTAGGTGCCGGTGTTGTTGGAACAGCGATCTTGATCGATCGAGCCCATTCAAATCGTCGTCAATTTGGAAGTTATGATAATACCCGTTCGGTTGGATCTTCTACGCCGAGCCTGCGTTCACAAGGTAAGAGCCTCGACAGTGTTAATGGTGATCGCGAGGTGTTGATTGGCGGTCTGGAGGGCAATTATCAGCCTGCTTATAATGCTTGTCTTCGTGCTTTGACGTCTCAATTAAAATCTCGTGGCATTGAAGTGACAGCTGACAAAGAGCCTATCTCTGGTGGATCCATCGGTGAACAACAATGGCGTTTTAACGGTGAGTTTGTCACTAAGGATGAGCGCGGTGGTACATTCTTGAGAACATTGACTTGTGAGGCTTCTAAATCAACCGTGAGTTATCTCGAAATTGGTTAAGAGCCAGATTTTTCAGAATTTTTCTCGCGATAAACACGAATATAAACTTCAGCCAAGGCTTTGAGTTGACTTTCGGTAAATTCATATTTGGTAGGGGGGGGTGTTACACATTTGCCACCCGCATCCGCATTATTGGGGTGTGGGTGGATGATATCTGAAGAGTAATAATGGTCTTCTGGTAGAAATGCATTTACCGTTTCCATGTGCGGTGCCATGTTATCTATAAGAATTCCTTGAGCTTTCATGGAAGGTATGAGATCTTCATTTTCAAGGTCTGTAATTTTTTCGAACAAGGGATCGCTCATAAGTTGAGCCTTATCACCCAAATGTTTGTTAAGTTCGCGTTGAAAAAATAACTCACCTTTGGTCATGCTTCTATTTATGATTGACTTTGGGGGCATCTTGAAATCATCAGTTTCAATTTTTAGCCACTTTGCAACTTCGTCAATTAACCTTTTGCCGCATTCTGAATAATTCAGTGCCACAATCGAGGTGTTCTTGCGCTGATGATATGCGTTCAAAAAAAGTGATAATTGTTTGGGTGAACTATAGTGGTTGCAATATTCATCCAGCGATAATGTCATGCCGCTGCGTTTTACCAATTGGCGATAGCTTGATACGGCATGAGCAATCGGATTACGGCCAAAGACCAAAAAAGAGACGTGATCAATATGATGTTTTTGGCATATTTTATCGAGCAACTCCTGGCTCCCCTCGAACAGAAGGCGCGATATCAACCCTTCATGACTGAGTAAAATATCTCGTTTTTTGGGGAGGTGAAAAGTTTCGATGTCTCCTTGGGATGAAAATAGGTTCGTGAGCGCATTACCATTCCCACTGGGAAAGATGCCTTTCGCCAAAAGGTCAATTGAGGCTCTGGGTACGGGATAATCTATGTTCTTTTGGGACAGATTCGCTTGGCTTAGTGCAAATACGGACTGTAAAAAACTGGTGCCCGTCTTGCCTTGCCCAATGTGGAGATAAAGTGTGCGCATGTAATTTTAAAACTTATTTTATAACCGTACAGGTGTGATCAAACTATCATGGAGTTGATAGGGCGTCACTATGAAATCTTGTTCTATCAAACATTACCAACTCTTATCAGGCTTACATAATTATGGATAATCTCAGATCCAGAATGATTCCGGCCCTGAACCGACCAAGGTATAGCAAAAATTAGGTCTGCCTTGCGCAGGTTATTTTAGGTGATTTATATTACCGGCTTGTTTTAAAGCATTGTGCGGGTCTGTGGAAACTGTTTGTACTGCAATAAATGCGCAAAAAGAAAGAGTGTAAGCACCTCGGCGATTCAATTTGAATTGGTGGTGCTTTAGACGGTATTTGTGGTTTATTGGCGCAGCCACCAGGAGGAAAATGAGGGGAGATTATTAATTTTAAAATACGAAAATTTACGGCCGCATAAGGGGTGAACAGAATTGGATTTTTTGGGCGAGGGTCTTTTAGGCGGCGATCATGCGATACTTTAAAGATATTGCGAGAAGAGGAGAGATCTTAAATTTGCATTTGCAGTAAAAACTAAGGTGACGTGGGTGATAACGCCTGATAAACAAGCATTTCATATTTTCAAAATAGCCTGATTTCAAGGACCTGAGTGGTCTGGCCTCTTAAATAGAGGCGCGGGAGTGGGTGTAAAAACAGGAATATACGATGTCCGATGCATCGAAGAGCGATAAATTAGCAGACTACAAAAATAGTCTTTTTTTGCCAAAGACGGATTTTTCCATGCGAGGGGGGTTGCCCAAGCGTGAACCAAATTGGCTGAAGCGGTGGGCGGACATGGATATGTATCATCGCCTTCGCGAGGATGCAAAAGATCGCCCGCTTTACGTACTTCACGATGGCCCCCCTTACGCCAATGGTCATCTGCATATGGGGCACGCCTATAATAAAGTGTTGAAAGATTTGATTGTACGCTCGCGTCAGATGATGGGTTTCAACTCGAATTATGTGCCGGGTTGGGATTGTCATGGCTTGCCGATCGAATGGAAAGTGGAAGAAGCTTTTCGGGGTAAAGGGCGCAAGAAAGACGATGTGCCTGCATCTGAATTTCGCGCAGCTTGCCGAAAATATGCAGTTGAATGGGTGCAAATTCAAAGTGATGAATTTCAGCGCTATGGCATTGAAGGGGATTGGAAAAACCCCTATTTGACGATGAATTTTGACTCAGAAGCGGCGATCGTTGGTGAACTGTTAAAGTTTGCTGCAAAAGGTTTACTCTATCGCGGGTCAAAACCGATTATGTGGTCGCCGGTTGAGCAAACCGCGTTGGCTGAAGCTGAGATTGAATATCACGATCATCAGTCTACGACGATTTGGGCGAAATTTGCTGTACAAGTGGGCCAATTTTCAGGAGCCAGTATCGTCATTTGGACCACAACCCCATGGACGATCCCTGGTAACCGCGCCATCTGCTATGGCCCAAACCTTTCTTATGGCTTGTATGAAGTGAAAACCATGAAGGGGGGTCTTGACTTTGAACCTTGGTCAAAGGCTGGGGATCGGTTGATTGTCGCCGATGCATTGGCAGACAGTGTGCGAGATGCCGGATTAATTGAAGAATGGACCCGCATAGAAGATGTAGCTACGGACCAGTTGAAGGGCATGAAATGTGACCACCCGTTGAAAGGCTTTGCGGGTGGATATGAATTTGATGTGCCACTTCTCGATGGTGATCATGTCACTGATGATGCTGGTACTGGATTTGTTCATACCGCGCCCGGACACGGCGCGGAAGATTATCAGGCATGGATGGACCATGGCCTGCCCCAAGGCGATATTCCCTATACGGTCGGGCCAGATGGGGGTTATACGGATCAAGCGCCAGGATTTGAAGGTAAAAAAGTGTTGCGCACGGAAGGTAAGAAATCCGGACAAGAGGGCGATGCAAACCCATCAGTCATTAAAGCGATGATTGAGCATGGTACATTGTTGGCGCGTGGACGTTTGAAGCATTCATACCCCCATTCATGGCGTTCTAAAGCACCCGTCATTTTTCGTAATACGCCGCAATGGTTTATTCGGCTTGGCGCAGTCGGTGAGGGTGGTTTGCGTGATAAAGCTTTAAGCGCGATCGATGAGACAATATTCACACCTCCATCAGGGCGAAATCGTATACGTGCCATGGTTGAAGGGCGGCCAGATTGGTTGATTTCGCGTCAACGGGCATGGGGGGTTCCTATTGCTATTTTTGCGGACCGGGTCACTGGTGAGCCTCTGAATGACGATGCAGTCAATAATCGCATTTTAGCGGCGATCAGAGAACGCGGCGCTGATGCATGGTTTGATACGCCAGCAGAAGAGTTTTTGGGCAGCGACTATAAGCCGGAAGACTATGATAAAGTGGAAGACATTCTGGATGTCTGGTTTGACTCGGGCTCAACCCACGCTTTTTGTCTGGAGCAAAGGGAAGACCTGAAATGGCCGGCTGATATTTATCTTGAAGGGTCAGACCAACATCGTGGTTGGTTTCAATCCTCTTTGCTGGAAGCGTGCGGGACGCGCGGGCGGGCGCCTTATGATAATGTTTTGACCCACGGTTTTGTTTTGGATGAGAAGGGCTTTAAGATGTCCAAATCATTGGGCAATATTGTCGATCCAGCAAAAATCACTAATCAGTATGGGGCGGATATTTTACGGATTTGGGTCGCCAGTTCTGATTATTCGGACGATTTACGAATCGGTGACGAGATTATTGGCTCTGCTGTCGATGCTTACCGTAAACTTCGGAATACGTTGCGTTATCTTTTGGGTGCTTTGCATGAATTTAAGGAAGCGGAACGCATTGACCTGAACGATATGCCGGAGCTGGAGCAATATGTCTTGCAGCTGCTGAGTGTTACCGACCGCACGGTTCGCAAAGCTTATGAGGAGTTTGATTTTAAAACTGCTTGGCGGACTGTGCATGATTTGTGCGCCTTAGATTTGTCAGCATTCTATCTCGATATCCGCAAAGATAGTTTGTATTGTGATGATCCTACATCGAAAACACGCAGAGCGTGTCGCACTGTGATGGATTTAATTTTTGACCGAATTGTAACATGGCTTGCGCCTATTTGCGTGTTTACGATGGAGGAAGCATTTCTTGAGCGTCATCCAGATCAGGCAAAGAGCTCGGTGCATTTACAGCAGTTTAAAAAGTCTCCGGAAAATTGGGAAAATGAGGCTCTGAGCCAAAAATGGGAACAATTACGAAGGGTTCGCCGTGTCATTACAGGTGCTCTTGAAGTTGAGCGCCGCGAAAAACGTATCGGCGCCAGTCTTGAGAATGCACCCGAAGTGTATATTCAGGATAAAGATTTATTATCGGCCTGTCAGACTGTTGATTTTGCGGAATTGACGATAACCTCGAGCTTATCTTTGAAGGCAGGTAAAGTACCCGAAAATGGATTTAGCCTCGAAGACACGCCGGGTGTGGGCGTTGTACCTCAAAAATCAGTTCATGATAAATGCCAACGGTGTTGGCGTTATTTACAAGACGTTGGTACTATTGCTGATCAGATAGATTTATGTGAGCGTTGTTCGAGTGTTGTCGCGAATGGGGCAAGCTGAAAGGGCTAAAATCTATGGCGGATCAGGCAAAGACTGAACCTCAATTATCTTCAGATGACAAACCCCGGCCGTCTAATGATCGTGCCGTGAATTTTAAAGCTGCGCTGGACTCGGCCAAAAATAATCCTTTTTTTGTGGTGACTTTGTTAGGAGCCTTAGTGGTCACACTGGTGGATCAGGCCAGCAAAACATGGATTGTGAAGGAGTTACGATTGCCGGAGCTTCGGCACGTAGATTTGGGGCCGGTTTTTGATTTCACCTATGTGCGTAATTATGGGGCGAGCTTTGGCATGTTAACTGGCGGTCTTTGGGCGCGAATATTGCTCTCTGTGCTCGCTTTATCCATCGTGTTGGTGCTCGTTTATTGGCTTACCAGCGTAAAACGACGCCTAACAGCGGCTGGCGTCGCGTTTATCATCGGCGGTGCGGTTGGTAATCTTATTGATCGCGTTCTATATGGTTATGTTATTGATTTTATTGATTTTTCCCACATGCACTTTCCATGGGTTTTCAATGTCGCGGATAGTGCCATAAATGTTGGCGTAGGGTTGCTCTTGTTAGATGCATTTAAAAATGGTGAGGACGATGATCATCAAAACGATCGCGTCAATACAAAATCGCCTTCGTGAGAATGGAATGCTTGGCGCGCGCGTTAACTGCTGATATAAAGTTACAAACTTTGGAGTAATTCATATGAATCTGTCTGTTTCCGGTAAGGCTTTTATCGCAAGTCTGGCTTTTTGTTTTTTAGGGACCACACTTGGGGGCTGTGCAGCTTTGGGTGGCGGCAAAAATCCTCCGGATGAATTTGCGATTACGACCAAAGCCCCTTTGGTTGTCCCCCCTGAATATGCTTTGCGCCCCCCCAAGCCTGGTGAGACACGCCCACAGGAACTATCATCCTCTGAGCGTGCTCAGCAAGTTTTGTTAGGGGATACGACGGCCGCACCGCCGACGGAAGGTGAAATCCTGCTTTTGCAAAAATCGGGTGCTCTTGGCGCCGATCGTAACATTCGAAATATTTTGAGTGCTGAAAATGGTGGCCGTGCAGAAAAAGAAGGACTGGCAAATCAGGTCTTATTTTGGAAATTTGGTGCAGATGGTTCTGTTGATGACAGTGCGGCCCCTTTGCGCGTGGATGACCCTGAAGCGTGGCTGAATGATCGCCGTGAGGCGATTAAAAAGGTAACTGGAGAAGAGGGCGCTGTTGAGATTGGAAAGACAAAAGTACTGAACCTGCCTGGTGTCTTTTAAGGTTTTTTTGAATAATTATTTCGTCTTGTTTTGTATCCAACGCTGGAAATCGGCATAATAGATCATGGCGAATCAACAATTTGATATGAAAAATGGCTACGAGCCTACTTCGACGACAAAAAAACCTTCACGATCCCCTTTAAATAAGGAGGGTCGTTATCAACGGCCCATTATTCATAAACTTCCTGCTGATGCAATAAACCGTATCGCTGCCGGCGAAGTGATAGAGCGACCAGGCGCAGCCATAAAAGAACTGGTTGAGAATAGTCTGGATGCCGGGGCAACGCGCGTTGACATTGAAATTACAAATGGTGGAAAAACCTCCTTTGTTGTGACGGATAATGGTTGCGGCATGAGCCGTGAAGAAATGCTCTTGGCGATGGAGCGCCATGCGACGTCAAAGCTGTCTCCCTCATCTGAGGGTCAGTACGACTTAATGAACATTCATACTATGGGATTTCGTGGGGAGGCATTGCCTTCTATCGCCTCAGTGGCTCGTCTTGATATGATAAGCCGTGCCGAAGGAGCAGAGGAGGCTTGGTCAATGCGTGTACATGGTGGACGCTTAACTGAGCCAGCGCCTGCAGCTTTTAATGGTCATGGTACTCGCATTGAAGTTCGTGATTTATTTTATGCAACCCCGGCAAGATTGAAATTTTTAAAATCTGATAGTGCGGAAAGCACTGTCATAGGGGATAGTTTGCGCCGGCTCGCGATGGCGCGTCCCGACGTGACTTTTTCTCTTATCTCTGGTGGACGCAAGGTTTTTCTTTATCAGTCTAAGGACGATAGTTCAACCGAGAACCTAACCGGACACTTGGCCAGGCTTGGTGAAATTATGGGGGGTAACTTTTCCGATAATGCTTTGCCCATTGAAGCTGAGCGAGAGGGGGCGAGCGTGACGGGTTTTGCGGGGTTGCCAACCTTTAATCGCGGCTTACCCGATAAGCAATATTTGTTTGTAAACGGAAGACCTGTACGTGATCGATTAGTGATAGGTGCCATAAGAGCTGCCTATGCAGATTTCTTGGCGCGTGATCGTCACCCAGTTGTTGCCTTATTTCTTGAGTGCCCCCCCGAGCTAGTTGATATCAATGTTCATCCGGCAAAAACTGAAGTGCGCTTTCGTGATGCAGGGCGCATTCGTGGGTTGTTGATTGGAGCTTTGCGCAATGCGTTGGCACAAGCTGGACACCGCTCATCGACAACCACGTCAGCCTACGCATTAGGCAGAATGAATAATGAAGGGGCGCCCGCCGGTGGATATACTCAAATGCGCCGCGGTTTGCCCCGAACTATGCCGCAAAATCCATTTGCCCCTGATAAAGAAGACGCCCTTAATGCTGGATCGATCGGTTTTCAATCGGGCCTTACTGATCGTCCTTCTGAGTTTGAAGGTGTGACCAGCCCTGCAGGTCGCTATGAAGTCACAACTGATGAGGGAATGAATTGCGATGCGAACGGGGAAGAGGTGCGCTATCCTCTCGGTGCTGCTCGCGCTCAATTGCATCGCACCTATATTGTTTCTCAAACCGATGATGGTCTTGTTATCGTTGATCAGCATGCAGCGCATGAACGATTGGTTTATGAAAAAATGAAACGCGCGCTGAGTGAAAGCGGCGTGGCACGGCAAGGATTATTGATACCAGAAATTGTTGAGCTGGACGCCAATGAAGTGTCGTTATTGGTGAACCATGAGGGGGCATTCGCTGAACTTGGTTTGGTTTTTGAAAAATTTGGTGATGATGCGATTATGGTTCGTGAAACACCAGCGATGCTCGGAGAGATAGACATAAAAGGGCTATTGTCTTCCCTTGCTGCGGATTTATTGCAATTTGGTGAAGGACTAACATTAAAAGAACGTCTCGAAGAGGTATGTAGTTCGATGGCATGTCATGGCTCAATTCGGGCAGGGCGCCCGATGTTAGCAACTGAAATGAATTCTTTGTTACGCCAGATGGAGCAGACACCTTACTCAGGTCAGTGCAATCATGGCCGGCCAACCTATGTGGAATTAAAGCTGGCAGATATTGAACGCCTTTTTGGGCGACGATAATATTCTATAAAATTATTAGCTTAAATTGATTTATGGATTTTCATGATGACTATAGAAACTAAGCCGGAATTTGTTTTGTTAAAGGAGTTGGGGGATTTTATTGAGCGCGATGGCTCTGAGATGGAGGCCCGCTCAAAAGATTTTTTTGATGACCTTGCGCGCAGACATACAATTCGTGATTTCACATCGGAACCTGTTCCCATGAAAGTCATTGAAGATTGTATCGCTGCTGCCGGGCGTGCCCCAAATGGTGCAAACCATCAGCCTTGGCATTTCGCAGTTGTTAAAAACCCTGATGTAAAGCGCGAAATTCGATTAGCTGCGGAGCAAGAAGAGTGTGCTTTTTATGGTGGAAAAGCCAGTGATGAATGGTTGGATGCATTAGCTCCCATTGGTACTGATGCCCACAAACCGTTCTTAGAAATTGCTCCATTTCTAATTGCTATTTTCGCGCAAAAACGTGGCGGTGTTGACGCCGGAATGGATTTAAAAAACTACTATATCAATGAAAGTGTTGGAATAGCGACTGGCTTTTTAATTGCGGCGCTTCATTATGCGGGCCTGGCGACGCTTACCCATACTCCCAATCCTATGAGCTTTTTAAATGAAAAGCTCAATAGGCCCAAAACAGAAAAACCATTTTTGCTACTTGTTGTTGGTAAACCGGCGGCTGAAGCTAATGTGCCGCGTCATGCGCTGATTAAAAAACCACTAACAGATATTATGAGTGTATTTTAATTGATTTATAAAGTTTGTGCGATGATTGTCCTGTCCATCGTGATTTCGCACCATTGATATGGATGTGTACAAATGATTATAAAGAAACTTTGATATATATCGATGAATCTATGCGACGCCTGACTGAAAGCACTTCCAGATCAAATGGCGAGCGGTTGATCGTTAGGAAATGCGACAAAACAATAACTTAAAACACCTTATTATGGTACAGACGGTTTTAAACGAAGTATATCCGCTTAACTATCGCAGTTGATTTTGTGAGTGAGTAGCAAAAGAAAAGAGTTGGCCTATCATGGATAGAGATAGATTTGATTTTATTGATATCGCAAGAGGTATCTGTATCATTTTGATGGTTTATGCGCATGCGGAGCGAGGGCTCGATAATGCAAAAATTTTACCTCTAGAAGGTGCTTTTTTGTTTCTAGATAGCACTATCTATCTATTCCATATGCCACTCTTTTTCGTTGTGAGTGGATACCTTATGGGCAGATCTAAACGCAAAGTACCTTTGAAAAAGCAATTTACTAATAATGTCAAAGCCATTGCTATCCCATATTTAATCTGGAAGAATTTTTTTAATGTGATTAAATTGATTGTTCCTTCACGCATAAATTTTCCAGCAGAACCATTAACACTCACTGGGCTATTATATCCTGCAGCGCATTTTTGGTTTTTATTTTCCCTCTTCATAGCTAAAACGATTAGTGGTTTCGTGACTCGAAAAGGAAATATTGGCCTTTTGTTGATATCGGTTCTGGCCTATTTGCTGTTACCAAATCCATGGGGATGGTCGACGGGCTTGGTGTTTTTCTCGATAGGACGATTGCTTGGTGATTTTTCTATTCTTTCATCAAGCCATTATGTGAAAAACCAAACGGTTATTATGACCATTGCGGGCGTGCTTTTTGGGGGGATGGCGATTTATGCGTGGCAAAATGGCGTAGCACTGTTACTCAGTCTTTTTGCCGCCATTGCGGGCACTATGATGATCATTGGTATTTCGCATCGAATTTCATGGCAGTGGCTACGCTATGTTGGTGCCAATACAATGGTAATTTATTTACTACACGTAATTTTTAGTGCAGCTTTCAGGATCATCAGTCAGTCTTATCTGGGGATTGAAAATCCGGTATACCATCTGGCGGGGGGTACATTAGTGGGTATTCTGGGCCCACTGATTTTCTTGAAAATTCTTGACCTGACGTCTCTTAGAAAATTTGCTTTTGTTGGGTAATTACAATTTACGTATGGTTTTAAAGCATTTCCAGTTCAAGTGGCTACCGGTTGAGTGTCCGGAGATGCGACAAAACAATAACGTAAAGCATCCCCTTGACTCCATTTGATGCTGAGGTGCTTTAGGCTTTTACCTTTACATACGATCCTGGTGCATCTTCGATTGCTTTTAATTTTCCTGATCCTGGTGTTCGAGCTTTGACTGTGCCAGGACTCACTTTGTTGAGCCATTTGATCCAATAAGGCCACCATGAGCCTTCCCGGCGTTCTGCCCCCTCAATCCAATCTTCGACCTTTTCGGGTAAGGCTTCGTTTATCGAATGATGATATTTATTGCGAGATGGATGATTAACAACGCCCGCAATATGCCCTGAACCGGCCAGCATGTAGTGTACATCACCACCGAATAATCGTGCAGTGTTATAGATAGACCGATAGGGGGCTATATGATCAGTTTCTCCAGCTTGCATGAAGATAGGAATATCGACTTTTTGTAAATCAAGAGTTTTACCGTCCATCACCATTTCCCCTTTGGCGAGGCGGTTTTTTTGATAAAAGTCGCGCAGATAAAATAAGTGCACTTCCTTTGGCATTCGTGTGGCATCAGAATTCCAGAAGAGTAAGTCGAATTTCGCGGGGCTTTTTCCCTTCAAGTAATTGTCAATCACAAAGGACCAAATTAAATCATTGGAGCGCAGCATATTAAATGTTGTTGCCATCGCGCGTCCCTCTAGCACACCGCCAGCTGCGTCCATTTGTTTGGCAAGAGCATCTAACTGCGGGTCATCAACAAATAGCAATAAATCGCCTGCTTCGGTGAAATCGGCTTGAGCGGTGAAAAAAGTTGCGGATTTGATCCTGCTATCTCCCGTTTGGGCCATATGGCAAAGTGCAGTCGAGAGCATAGTGCCGCCAATGCAATAGCCGATCGCGTCAACCTCTTTTTCACCCGTGGCCAGTTCAATAGCGTCCAATGCTTTGTAGGCTCCTTCTCGAATGTAGTCGAAAAATGTCTTTGATTTCAGTTCAGGGCTAGGGTTCACCCAAGAAACGACAAATACCGTACGCCCTTGTTCAACCATCCACTTTATGAACGAATTTTTTTCCTGAAGATCGAGAATATAAAACTTGTTAATCCATGGTGGAAAAATGATTAATGGGCGCTTTGCCACTTTCTCCGTCGTGGGATTATATTGGATCAGTTGAAAAACATCGT
Source organism: uncultured Caulobacterales bacterium (assembly GCA_964479275.1). Classification (GTDB taxonomy): domain Bacteria; phylum Pseudomonadota; class Alphaproteobacteria; order Caulobacterales; family Parvularculaceae; genus CALLPQ01. Next base: position 47,616 of record CAYZLR010000007.1, on the reverse strand, counting down.
TTTGATAAACAACTTTTCCAGGAGTTGTGGCGACGTTTTCGCCAAGTTTAAAATACTCTGTATCCGCTTGACGAATTGAAAGTTTGCCTGCGCCGCGATCAAGGTCTTCGAGTAGGTTTTTATAACCATTGAGTAAATTCTCACCTTTTGTGTCAATCGTCTCTTGGATGACTTCAGGGTTTAAAACTGCAAAATTTGACGGCGCAAAAGCATCAGTAAACTGGCGGGTATAAAATTTTGCCTTGCTGTGCTCATGTTCATCAAGCCCCTCTAATTGATCAACGGTAGTACTGAGCCAGTCTGAAACTACGAGATACGATTGTTTGACAAAATCCAGCATAGGGTTTTCCTCCCATGCTTCATGTTTAAATCTTTTGTCGCTAGGTTCAGGAGATGCTGTGGGCTTAACCTCTTCTCCTGCAATCTTTCTCTGGGTATTCGCCATCAATTTTGCATAATCTCCCCAGAGTTTGAATTGTCGTTGTAAAACTGTGCCTGGATCTTGGGATAAACCGTTCATGACTTCTTGCAGAGCCTCACCGACATTTAGGGGGTCTAGACCGCCTTCGCCGCTATTCGTCAGAAAATCAGGTCTTTGTTTTGTGAAATCTTTAAAAACCTCTTGGCTACGTCCAGTAATGTCAGTGAGATATTCAGAGAGGGCGTCGAAATCTCCAAGAATATGGTGCGGTGTTTCGTTGGGTTTTGGTCCCGACTGTGCAGATGTCTTTTGCTCTTTTGATTGATGATCAAAAGCGCTGGACGCGGTTTTTTTTGATGCCGTATTTTTAGCGGTTTTCTTTGTTGCTTTCTTTCGCGCTGGTGCTTTTTTCTTTGTTGCAGTTTTTTGCATACCCTTTTTCTTAGACGTTATTTTCTTGCGTGCGCTCGATTTTTGAGGGCTTAATTTACTGGAAATTGCTTTTTTTGTCATTTTAGAAGCTTCTTTTGTATGATTAAGGCCCAAATGGCGTTATGGTCTCACCGATTGATATGTACATTGATACTAGGGTATGAGCGATCATGATGCAAAACAGTTCTAATTTAGCTATTCGAGATTCTATTTATCGGGTCAATACGAAATCAAAGTCTGTCCGCAGCCTAATAGTAAAAGCTGGGTGTTTTGTTATTTTAGTTTCGTCATTGGGGGCATGCGAAACGGCAAAACGCTTTGCCCCTCCCGGCTTTATCAAATATGAAGATCTTGCGAAAGATATCCCCGTTGATCCAGCAATACAGGCTCGCATTGATAGTGTTGCTGTCAATAAAGAAGCGGATTATCCTGATTTGTCACAAACTCCAAGTGAGATCCCCAAAGGCGAAACGAAACGTGTTCGTGAACTGACTGTAAAAAATTTGATTGCAGTGAGAGAAGTGATCGATACTGATATTGCACGAGCCAGGAGCTTGGCAGAAGCAGAATTCGAGCTTGAAACCAAAGGGGAAAGGGATATCACTCAAATTGGACAGGCTTCTGTTTTACCAGACACAGAACAAATTATTGAAGATATAGAAAAGACACGCAAAGAGGCCCAAGAAGAGGCGGCCAAATCATTACCTGCTCCGCTGGATTTAAAAGAAGCGCCTGAGCAAAATAATGATTTTGATGGTTAGTCATATGCCTATATTGATTTTATGAGGTGACATTAATGCGGCCCATAGTGATTAAATTTAGACGTATATTTTTATTTGTTATTGTGTCGTTGTTTTTGACGTCATGCGCAACAATTGTCCGTGGTGATCATGATAAGATATTCATTATATCGGAACCGGAAGGCGCGAAAGTTCTGACAGATATCGAATTTGATGGAAAAGATAATCTTGAAGGATTCTATGGCTGTATGCCGACTCCATGCACTATTCGCCTGCCTAGGCGTAAGGCGCCTATCGTACATGTTTCCAAAGAGGGTTACGAAGATATAAAGTATGCCGTGAGTTCGTCTGTTGCGACAAGTTCGGCTTCGGTCTTGCCTGGATCAATAGTAGCGGGTTTGCCGCCGGGTAGCTATGTGCAAGTTCTAAAGCCAAATCAGATCAGCCAAATTCCCCTAGGCGGCATTGTTATCTTTGCTGAAGTTGCAACATATGGGGGAAGTTTGCTTGTTGATGAAATTAGCGGTGCTAAAAAAAATCTCGCACCTAAAGCCGTTAAAGTCTATTTGAAACCAATAGATAAATAATAAAACGAATTTAATTTTTTTACTATGTAAATGAAAAATATATGTCTGCGGAGAGTTTTTTGAAAATATTCATATTTGCCAATTTGCGATTAGGTAAGTGTCAATCGATAATCACCTTCCACCACCCTTATAAAAATGAGAGAAAAAATAAATTCGAAAAATTTTACGTATCAGATCAATTCAAATTTTTTTAGGAAAATGATGAGCAATTGATAGAGCGGAGTGAGTGCAATGCTAAAAAATATTTTTTCCATACGACTAAAATATATTGTTTTTTTGGCTTTGTTTTTTTTAATTCAGGCTTGTGCTACAGCAAACAGAGGGCTTGTTGATTATTTTCGTATTGATACAGTTCCGCAAGGGGCGTCAGTTGAGTTAAAGTTTAGCAATAATAAAAAAAATGTAACCTGCGAAGCAACACCTTGCGCGATTAAACTTTCAAGAAGAGCCAATTTCATCGCTACAATTCGAAAAGATGGTTTTGAAGATGTAGAGATTTTTATCACTCACAGTCATAAGCGTATAGGAGTTGCTTCATCTGTGGCTCAAAATGTTGCTTCTGGTGCAGCAATTGGTGCGATTAGCGGGGTTGCAACTGCTGCGACTGTTAATGCAATTTCATTTGGCGCTCTAAATCTTTCTACAACATCCGCAGCTTCTGTTGCTGCTGGTCCAGCGGCAATTGTTGCGGGGGGACTCATTGCGACCGATATTGCTACAGGGGCAAATCAACATTTGATCCCAAATCCAGTAGTGATTGGTTTAGTGCCCAAGGGGGAGGAAAAAATTATTGATGAAAGAGTTGAACTTTTTAATTATATCAATTTGACATCTTCGCAAGTTCGTAAGGATTGCAAAAACGATAGAAATTTTCGCCGAAATGAAAAACCAAAACTAAAAAAATGTATTGTAGCAGTTAACAATCGCAAGGCGGCGAAGCGTGCTATGCTTCAAAGTAATCAAGCGCTTTTTGCGCGAGATAAAAAAGCTAATCAAGATGCAGAAGTTTTGGATCAGGATAAGTTCAAGATTAAGGAATAATCTTATCTGTGCAGACAGTATGAGAGCAGTCTATTGAGAGCAGGTTTTGATAGATATCAAAAGCCTAGATTACGATGGCAGATAAATTGCGTCCATAGTCAGGCGCGTTGATTTGTTTTGAATATCTATAACTAAAATATTGATCATACGCACTAAGTGTGCAGATGTTAGTGTCATACATATCAACCACTTCCATGCTCTCTAGCCGAGAAAATCCGAAAGCGGCAAGATCAAATTGTCTTTTTTCATCATTTTTTCCAGGATAGAAAAATTGTTTGTTTGCTTGATCTTTTTCTAAAAATGCAGAAACGAGATCCATACCGACTTCAAAATTATTTAGACGTAAGCATGGGCCTAATGAAGCTTTGATATTTCTCGGTGTAGCTCCAAGCGCCACCATGGCATCAATGGTTTTCTCAAGTATGCCGTTAAGCGCGCCGCGCCAACCAGCGTGAGCGGCGCCAATAATTTTGGCGCCGGCATCTGCAAACAAAAATGGCATACAGTCAGCTGTTAGTATGCTGATTATAAGGTTATGTTGATTGGTCACGATGGCGTCTGCTTTGGGGAGAGTATGTTTCTCCCACAAATTTTTTGCTTCTTCAGCATCTATGGTGATGACTTGATCGGAATGAATTTGATAAGGACTTAACAAGCGCGGGACGGGTTGTCCGGGAAGAGCCAAGGCATGAGCGCAACGCTTTCTGTTTGCGCTGACATTGAGTGCATCATCGCAAGAGCCGGGCCCCGTGTTTAGAGATAGAAAATGGTCTTTGGAAACCCCACCAATTTTGGAGAAAAATCCATGACGCAATTTAAAGGCCGAAGATGAAATATCATTCAGATTGGGCGCAGAAATAAACGGCGGAATGTCATTCATGAATTCACCTCAAATCCGGCTGGTGGATCAAGGTCCGGGGAAGAGAGAACCATTACCTTAAACAATTCACCCATTTGGTTTGGACTTATAAGCCTTGAGACACCATCACGCAGCGTTATAATTTCCTCTTCAGTTTTGCCGCGCGACAGAGTTTCGACCCGATAACTGATACCGAGACGATCAAGAAACGGTCCTTGTGCGAGAGGGCCATAAACGCCTATCCCCTCATGAAGAGAGGTTTCCGCGATTTGCTGAAAATCAACGTGCGCTGTTAAATCCGCTTTTCCTGGACTTTGGAGTGGCGGCCAAAATTGATGATCGCGTATAGACTGAAATGTGTCCCCGTAAGCACTCGAATAGTGCCCATAATCAATAAAAAGAGCACGGCCATTATTTTTTGATAAAAATTGTGCGATTACCTTGGTAATTTTTTTAGCGCTTGGACTGATCTCCAAAATATCATCGTCTTTAGCTGGTTGCGGATCGTTGGGTGTATTGCACGTGCTCACGGGCTGATCATATCCTAAAGGATGTGCAGGTTTCGATGGCGCTGGTGCGAGTTCAAAAGTTAGATTGTTATTGTGATCCAGGCCGATCATGCGTTCATGCCAACCGGTCTTGGTTTTTTGATATTGTTGGATGGGCAAACAATCGAAAAACTCATTTGCAATAACCAATGTTGGAGCATCGGGAATATCTTCAAATTTATCTGCCCAGTGAATATGAGCTTCTTTATGAAGAGTTAGGCGTTTTTTTTGCTCGTGACGCAAACGCCCACTGGTTTCCACAAGATAGATCGAACAAGCTTTTATGAATTCGGGCCGTAGCCGGGCTGCTCGCAAAATATCGTCCATTAAGACACCCCGGCCTGGTCCTAATTCGACAAGATTAAACCTGTTAGGGGAGCCTAAATCGTGCCAGGATTGCACCAGCCACAAACCAATGAGTTCTCCAAAAACCTGACTAATTTCTGGTGCGGTTGTAAAATCGCCATCTTTTCCAATAGCGTGGCGTGTCATGTAATAGCCCTCATGGGGATGGCTGAGAGCATCAGTCATATAATCTTCAATGGAAATAGGACCATTACGTCTAATTAAGAGTTTGATCCGCTCTTCCAAAGGAGAGGGGTGTGCATCGCGGATTTTCTGTTGCGAGGGGTGACGATCTGTCATGTGGGTTTACGTTTTGTTTGTTGATCTTGCGCGGGTGGACTGGCCTCTATAATTGGGGCATGACTTGTGGAATAAGCTCGCCATATCATAACCGATCCAATAATAACCATCGGTATAGAGAGGATTTGTCCCATGGTGATACCCAATGGAAATTCAGCGAGATGGGCATCGGGTTGGCGGAAAAACTCAACAATGATTCTTGAAAGCCCAAAGCCTGCCACATAAACACCGATTGCGGCACCTTGTTTTTTGAGAAGCCCAAAGAAATGTACGAATATGAAAAGAATGATGAACATCATAACGCCTTCGAGAGCGGCTTCATAAAGCTGGCTGGGATGGCGTGGTAGGTTATCGGGGGCAGCGGGGAACACCATTCCCCAAGAGACCTCGGTAGGGCGGCCAAACAATTCTCCGTTGACGAAATTGGCTAGCCGACCAAACATTAAACCTATTGGTGCTGCGCAAGCGAACAAATCACCAAGGACCAGCGCTTGCACATTATGTTTTCGAGCATAGAGAAATCCAGCAATACTAACACCGATGATACCGCCATGAAATGACATGCCACCACGCCAAGTCATCAGAGCAGGGGGGATGGGCAGCCAGCCGAACAAAGATTTAAATATATTGTCGCCGGGACCAATGACAGAGGCGAGGCTTTCCCATGGCGCAATCAATAAATTAGGCTCATAAAACAAGACATAACCCGTACGCCCTCCTAGAATGGCGCCAAGCGCGGCAACGGTGGCGACATCCACCAATTGTTCATTGTTTAAGGGGCCCATTTTATTAAGTCCCCAGAGCGCAGGTTTCTTCAGCAATTGCAGGAGATATAATGCGCCGAATACGGTCGCCGAAAGATAGGCCAGTGAATACCAGCGAATTGGGATAGGGCCTATTGAAAAAGCAATAGGATCGATATTAGGAAAATCCATGAAACTACCAGCATTTATTCTATGAAGATTCTATGTACCGCGATTGAAGGCTAATGTCTCTATCTTTGTCTCAATACTCTGACAGGTTTGGGTTTTGAAGTACGGTCAAGGAATATAGCGATATCGTTTTTGCTGATCAAAACGATCAATAATGTCTCCTTCAATGACCCTGTTCCCGATATTATGGATCACCAGCCACCGTCCTGACGAAGATTTACGATCAGAAATAATGCCCATATGGGGCAAATTCCCTGGTAATCGCATCGAAATAATATCTCCAGGTTGCCAGTTATGTGGCGTTCTCTCGGCATTTTGCCGTGACAGCCATGTCTCAATATTGGGAACACGGCGATGATCAATATTAGCATCAGGGCGGGTCAATCCCCAGATATTAGGATAGGCTTGAAAAGCACGTTTCATATCTTCATGGACAACTTGCTGAAGGTCAATTCCATAAGCGTCACGATAAGCGCGTACTACAACATCGACACACACGCCGTTCGCGATGTTAATATCGCCACCCGGATAGGAGAGAGCTGCGTATGAGCCATCATAACCAGTCGTAACCCCAATTTGGGATCGGGCCGCTTGTATAAATTTCACCGGCGGTTCGGCGATAGCAGCACTGACTACAATGGTAAAATATACCGACAGCGCAATCAGGCTTATCATGACAAGCCTGAATACAAAATGGCGGTTTATCTGTGTGCTCATTTTTTTAATATTCTTCGCGCCAATGGCGAAATTGTGACGAGCGATAAAATGAAAATTTATGTAGATCCTGTATGCGCTGAGCCTATGCGAGAAAATGCGAGTTTCAAAGGGTATGCGGTAGTGATCACTAGAATTCCAGCAAGGAGAAATGAGGCGCCCGGGAAGTAAATAGGGGCCCCGTCTTTTGTGAAAATGGAAAATGTTTTGGTCATGATTAATGGTGCGAAAATCATTGCTGTGCTCATGAGGCTTGCGATTGCCCCTTGTAATTCACCTTGTCCATCAGCTGGAATGGTACGAGACATGATACCTTGTAGTGCCGGTTGCATCAGGCCGCCCAGAGCGCCGATCGCGATAATGGGGTATATGACCCAGCCATACGGCGCGAAAGCATAAGATAAGTATGCAAAGGCCGTTGCGCTTGTTCCAATAATGACGGCTTTACGTTCACCAAAACGAGAGAGAAAAGGTTTGATGAACGCCCCTTGTACAATTGCAGCGGTAATACCAACGATCATTAGTGAAAACCCGATTTCGCCTGGACTCCAGCCAAATTTTACTTTGCCGTACCATGACCATGTTGCCTGCAATGCGAAATGGGCAATTTGGAATAAAAACATCGCAAGCAAAATTGGCAATATCACTGGGAATTTACGCAATTGAATGAGATTACCAACGGGATTGGCGCGTTTCCAGTCAAATTTTCGTTGTTTATCCTGCGATAAGGTTTCGGGCAGGGCAAACCAGCAATAGACAAAATTAAGGGCTGCTAGGCTTGCCGCTGCGAAAAAAGGGGCTCTGGATCCGAATTGATCGCCAAGCATACCTCCAAGAGCCGGCCCGACCACAAACCCAATCCCGAATGCGGCGCCCAGCATACCAAAGCGGACGGCACGGTCTTCTTGTGGGGTGATATCAGCAATGTAAGCATTTGCAGTTGAATAGGTCGCGGCAAACAGACCAGAAAAAATTCTTCCGATGAAGAGTAACGCATATGTCTTTGCAAAACCCATAATGACAAAATCGACCACATATCCCAATAGCGACAACAAAATAACCGGGCGGCGGCCGTAGCGATCAGACAGGCCACCGATAATTGGTGTGCTAATGAATTGTGTGAGGGCGAAAATGGTCATGAGCCAGCCGCCATAATTCACCGCCTCGGCAGCGCTTAGATTGGTAACTTCCAACATAAGGTCTGGCATGACAGGAATAATGATGCCAAATCCAATAATATCAATCAGAACGGTTAAAAAAATTGCAGCAAATGCATATTTTTCTGATCCCTTATTAGGAATTTTACGCCGAGCACGTTCATTCAATGGGGATGGTGCAGCTTTATCATCCATAGGATTTGAGTATTTCTTATTTTGATCGACATTAGTTTGAAGATTGTGAATTTTCGATTGCGCTATGATCTAAGGGGACCATTTTAATGGTTGTAATTTGATTACGTCGACGGCGTAAAATATTAAATCTAAAATTATGGAAAGAGAATGTTTGACCAATATTGGGAATAGTTTGGGACTCATGGATAACAAGTCCTGCGATGGTTACGGCTTCTTCGTCTGGTAAGTTCCAATCCATTGCGCGGTTTAAGTCGCGAATGGTGACATCGCCGTCAACGTTCACTGATCCATCAGATTGCGGGCGAACGCCCTGTACGGGGCTATCATACTCATCTTCAATCTCGCCGACTATTTCTTCTAGGATATCCTCAATTGTTACCAAGCCCTGTAGGGAACCATACTCATCTACAACAAGTGCAAAATGCTCTTGTTTTGTGCGAAACATATCCAATTGCTCTGAAAGCGTTGTCGTTTCCGGCACAAAGTAGGGCGGGCGCGCGATTGCGGCAACGTCAATCTTGGACTTATCACTATTTTGATTCCATAAAGCTCTTGATAAATCTTTGGCATGAAGCACGCCGATGATATTATCGGGGTCATCTCGAAAGACAGGAATACGAGTAAAGGTAGAGTGCAACGATTTTTCTATATTTTCTTGCGAAGAGGCAGCGGCATCGATCATCTCTACAGATTTTCGATGGATCATCACTTCTTCAATTTTGATTTCGTCCAATTCCAATGCACCGCGTATCAGGTCGCGCGATTCCTTATCAAGGCGATCTTCTTTGTGGTGCAAATCGATGGCGCCGCGAAGCTCCTCATTCGCTGAGAGGACAGCCTCATCTTCACTGACGTCCACGCCAAAAATTTTTAATACGCTTCGTACAATAATTTGTACCAAGCGAATAAAGGGAGCGAGAATAAATACGACTAGTCTCATAACCGGGGCCACGAACATGGCAAAACTGTCCGATCTTGCTATGGCTAATGTTTTGGGAAGCACTTCAGCAAAAGTGACTACCAGAATGGTCATGGTGATCGTCGCGTAAAAGACGCCGCGTTCGCCAAAAAGAGTTGCGAATACTGTTCCCGCTAACACCGACGCGAGAATATTCACTATATTGTTGCCGAGTAAGATGCCGCCTATAAGCCGCTCGGGATCTTCAATTAAACGATTGACAATGCGAGCACGATTATTGCCGTCACTTTCTAATTTGTGCATACGGGCTCTTGACGTCGCCGTTAGTGCTGTTTCTGAGCCTGAAAAAAATGCGGATAAAATCAGGAGAAACAATATGAAACCAATGGTGGATAAAATCTCGGGAGATAATTCTGGCATTATGATATTTTTAAAGTCTCTATTTGTGTTGGTGATGCGTTGAAATTAGAGGTGTTTTTTCCAAAAACTACGAATATCTGTGCTCGGAACGTCACGAACAATGCGGGCTTCCCCAATCGCTGAAGGTAATATGAGCGTGAGTTTTCCATCTTCGACTTTCTTATCTCGCATCATTATATCCATCAGCTTATCCGCAGATAGGCCGGTGGGGTGCTCTGTGTACTCAATGTCAGCAATCTCGGTATAGCAACCAAGACTATTCAAGTGATTGGTGACACGTTGACTCTGTTCATGAGAGATCATGTCATGAGTTGCAGCATAATCAAATGCCAGCTTCATGCCAATGGAGACAGCTTCGCCGTGTAAAAGTTTACCGCTGTAGCCAAATACGGCCTCCAAGGCGTGCCCGAATGTATGTCCAAGATTGAGTAATGCTCTTTTGCCTAGCTCTTTTTCATCCTGTGCGACGATTTTGGCTTTCATCAGGCATGATTTCTTAATGGCATGAATGACAGTGTTTTCATCAAGATCGAGTACCATTTCCCCCCTTTTTTTGCCAGTTTTGGGGTCGGTTTCATCGAGCCATTCAAAAAAAGAGATATCGCCTAATAAACCATATTTTACGATCTCGGCATAACCGGCTTTTTGCTGTCGCAGGGGTAGTGTTTTTAGCGTATCAATATCGGTGAGCACGGCGCGAGGTTGATAAAATGCGCCGACAAGGTTTTTACCTTGAGGGGTATTGATAGCCGTTTTTCCGCCAACGGAGCTATCTACTTGTGCCAGAAGTGTTGTTGGGACCTGAATAAATTGGCAGCCTCGCTTTAGCATAGAACAGGCAAATCCTGTGATATCGCCGACGACACCACCGCCGAATGCAAGGACGCTGTCACTGCGTTCAATTCCAAAATCCAAGAGTTTGGAAACAATCATTTCCAGCATCGCGAAACTTTTGGAAGCTTCTCCAGCTGGAAGTGTTACAACTTCGAAAGTGATATTGGCCTCGCTTAAGGCTAGTAAAAATTTTGGGAGATATTTTTGCGCAATAGTTTCATCAGTAATGATCGCAATTTTTGGTCGCTTGAGCAGAGGCGCCAGAAAAATTTCAGGTTGGGATATGATATTTTGGCCAATAAAAATATCATATCCAGCGCGTGTTACGTCAGTGTTAAAACGTACCGGTACTGTTGAAATGTTATGTTGATCACTCATGAGATATCTTCTTCAAGATCCTTGAATTTTTAGAGGTCGAGGCGGGTTTTGATGAGCTTCATCAGGCCATTGACAGTTTTTGAATGAGGGCCGTGCATGCTCTCCATTTGGCAATCAGCTTGTTCATAATAGGGGGAGCGTTCATCGAGCAGCCGCGTAATAATCTCCTTTGGGTCTCCTGTCTTTAGGAGCGGTCTAGTTGGCCTTTTTGTGGCTCGTTCCACGATAAGGGGAATTGGAGCTCTCAACCATATCGATAAGGCTTTATCTTTGATGATCGCTCTCGTATTTTCGTTTGAAATGGCACCGCCGCCCGTCGCGATAACCGCGGGGGGACCTTCCAACAACCGTTTAATGATTTGTGCTTCTCCGTTACGGAAATGGGCCTCTCCATGGTTTTGAAAAAGGTCAGAAACTTTCATGCCAGCAGCTTTTTCAATTTCCTCATCTGCATCAAAAAATGGCAAGCCTATTTTCGGCGCAAGACGGCGCCCGATTGTTGTCTTACCAACCCCCATCATGCCGACAAACACAATTGAGGTTGGGCACTCAAATACGGGGACTATTGCTTTTTTCGCTACCATTTCTACTGAGCCTAATTTTGCCTAGTTATGTAGAGTGCATGCTTGTCAGGCGCTAGGGATAAGTTGGCTGAAAACGGCCTAAATATCAGAAAAAAAAGCGATCGTGATGATTTATCGTGGCAACCGACATGACAGATGCTATTAGATACCTTTATTGTGACACAAATCAGCGCCAAATTATCGCGATCTGGAATAGAGATTGTGGAATAGGTATTAAGTCGTGAGACGAGGTGCATTTCCTGTCTGATGTTACAGACATGGCGATATAAAATAAACCTAGGGGACTAACCTTGCGATTTTTTCTAGTCTTTTTTTGTATCGTTGTCGTTAGTCTTGTTGGGCTTTTTATATACGGCCAAATGTTGGAGCCGCAAACCAGTACGATTAAAATTGAAGTAGAGGTCAAAGAGTCAAATGGCTAATGAGAAAGCTAGCAAACAATTGAGTAAACAATTTCATTTCGTCACAAAACGCCGCTTTTTGAAAGGCAAACTGCGTTCTAAGGGATGGTTTGCCAATTTAGGGTGTGGGCTAGCCTTGTCATTGTCGGCCAATGCCGTGTGTGCGCAAGTATCCTTGCCGCCTGAAATTGAAACCCAATCTTTAAAGGCTGATGTCTTTGCAACCGGGACGCTTACCCCGCTCGATGGGGCATTGCCAGCTGTTTTATGGCAAGGATCTGATCCGGAAACCTTAGCCTTTTTGCTCGACCATGCACCGACCCGCGCGGGATTACCTTCGATCGGTCATGCCTTGCGTCGTATCCTGATGTCACCGGCAATTACAGATACAGATCGCTCCGGTTTGGCCGGCTCGACGCCGCAAAATACGCAGCGCACTAGTTTAGGTGGCAAGAAATTGTTAGCGCTCGCAAATGCCGGGTTTATTGATGAGGCTCGGACCTTGGCGAGTCTATCCGATGCCGCGCAGAATGATCCATTTTCAGGCCAGGCGCTGGCGATTGTTGATTTATTGGAGAAACAGAATATCTCGGCCTGTGGACGTAGTGCTGGTCTTGCCAGTGAAAGAGCGGATCATTTTTGGGTAAAATTACGCGCCTTTTGTTATGTGATTTCTGACGAGCGGGACGCAGCCGATTTGACGCTGAGTTTGCTCCGAGATCGTGGTGCCTTGAGTGTGCGTGATGATGAATTTTTAACGGCCCTAGTCACGGGGGTGACACCGAATAAACCGTTATTTGCTAAAACTCCATTAGAACTTGCGATCATTCGAAGATTGAAAATGCCTATTTTACCGGCGACTATTGATAACGCAGATGGGGCTGTTGTTGTTGCTTTGGTAAAAGATGAAACTTTGGAGACGACATTGCGCCTAAAAGCGGCAAGGCGTGCTGTTGTCTTGGGTACAATGTCACCAAAACAACATGGCGATTTTTTATCATCTATCCCCTTTGAGCCAGGATCATTGGCTACACCGATTGAAAGCCTCCTTAATGCTCCTGCGGAACCTTTTACGGATGCGATCATCTGGCAGTCAGTCCAATTATTGTCTGCACCTGAATTTTTGGGGCAAAAGGCTGATTTAATCGCAAAAGCCCTGACGGCAACATCACCAATCTCTGACACCGAGAGTGGGCGAATACAAGCAAGTGTTAGGCCTGATTTTGATCAGCATTATGCAATGAATAGGCTCTTTGCCGCAGAGATCGATAAACTCGAAGGAGCTCTCATACCTCCAGAACATGCAGCGCGCTTTGCGCTATCACAAATGTCTGTTGGGGATGGTGACGGGGCCGCGCGTTGGTTGTTAGCGATGCGCGGTGAGGGAGCGTTAGCTAGCCTTGGAGATCAATTGACTCGTGAATTCATTCAATTAACCAATTTTTTGGCCTTGCTTGATCCGGTTAGTGGGCAAGCGGTGGCTGATAGCGCGGGCATTTCTATTTCTGATCCGCGCTACGAATACACTTTAGAAACAGGTAAGCCGGTTGATATTGATCCTGATTTGCCCGCCGCGTTCACACGGGCTGTGTTTGATGCCGCGATGGGACATCCAGCCGATGGTGCCGGGCGTCAGCACAAAAAATTCGGTCAGGCGGGTTTGGCCGCACTTGCTCTGTCTAGTCTTGAGCATGGGGGCTTTAACCCTGTGCAAGAAATCGTAAAAGAACAAGGGTTTGTTATTGCGGGCTTGGAAGGTATCTCAAAAAGCCTCGCATTTGAGGATGCGTGGCGGGGCAGTATCCCGAAAGTGACGAGACTGCCGCAACCGATACGGCGTCCAGCAAAAAATGGTCTCACGCCAAGCCTGAAGCCAAAGCGTACTAATTAATACCTAAAAGATTTTGTTCGCCGATCTGATGACTTGTGCCGTGGCGTGAATGCCTTATATCTTTATGAACTAAATCTAATAAACGTGGGCAAAATGCCCCAAAAACCAATCACTTGAGAAGAACATTATGCGGAACTATCTTGATTTTGAAACTCCGATTGCCGACCTGGAAGGTAAGATTGAAGCTTTACGAGCCATGGAAGACAACGATGAAGTCAATGTTGGTGAAGAAATTAGCCGTCTGCAGGCGAAAGCAGATCAACTCTTATCCGATACATATTCAAAACTGACTCGTTGGCAAAAATCTCAAGTGTCCCGCCATGCCGCGAGGCCTCATTTTTCTGATTATGTGAGGCTCATGGTAGAGGATTTTACGCCGCTTGCTGGTGATCGCCGTTTTGGTGAAGATAAGGCAATCATGGGCGGTCCTGCGCGTTTCAGGGGGCGTTCAGTGATGTTGATCGGCCATGAAAAAGGCTCTGACACCAAAACAAGAGTTGCGCACAACTTTGGCTCTGCGAATCCCGAAGGGTATCGAAAAGCGATTCGTCTGATGGATATGGCGGATCGGTTCAATTTGCCGGTGATTACACTTGTCGATACGCAGGGCGCTTATCCTGGTCGTGGTGCAGAGGAGAGGGGGCAAGCTGAAGCTATCGCCACCTGTACCCAAAAATGTTTGAGCCTGGGTGTGCCGATTGTTGCGACAATCGTTGGTGAGGGAGGCTCGGGAGGTGCTGTGGCACTGGCGAGTGGTAATAGAGTTTTGATGTTGGAGCATTCTGTCTATTCAGTGATTTCCCCCGAAGGGTGTGCCTCTATCTTATGGAATAATTCAGAGGATAAAGGCGCGAGCAAAGTTCCCGATGCTGCTGAGGCTATGAAGATATCAGCTCAAGATCTTAAGCAATTAGGCGTCATTGATACCATCATTGAAGAACCTGTTGGGGGCGCTCATCGAGATATGGAGTTAATTGTGGAGCGCCTTGGTGATGCGATAGAGCTGGCTATTCACGAGTTCGATGATGTTGCCAGCGAAGATATCAAAAAAATGCGACGGGAAAAGTTTCTTACGATGGGGCGAGTGGGGCTAAGCTCATAAATCAGCTTCAGATCAATGTTCTGATTCGAAAATACCCAAATTTATGAATCTAGGTTGCTGATTATGATGAAATCAGTGTTCTGGAAATAAAAGTAAAATACGAGTTAGATTTGCCTGTATCCATGATGGGGGCGTTTTGGCATGCAAAAACGCCAAATGAAGGCGAATTCGATTGTCGAGCAGGGTTTGGGGAAAATTTGAGGCTTGTATGTTGCTGATTTACATCATGGTTCGGTTTAACTCGATTCAAAATGGCATATATTCGTTTACGAACATCCAAACCACTGCTAAGAGACAATGAGAGTGTACAAATACGGTTAAAGACCGAAAAACGGTTTAGTAGTGTAAAAGTAACGAACTTGGCCAGTCAGAGCTCCTTAGTAAATTTGGATTCTGTAAGGTTAAGAAACGGTCAAAACGCTGCCTGACATCTGATTAAAAAACCTGATGATCAGGTAAAATAAATATAAAAAGTGGAACTTGGTGGCTCATCATGACACCAAAGATTCACTGTAAGGGAACGATAAGCATCTATTTTGAAGCTTTTCAAAAATAAGGAACGTTTGATTGAGCGATATCTTTGATATTCTTGTTATCGGCGGCGGCGTAAATGGTAGCGGAATTGCGCGCGATGCAGCTGGTCGAGGCTTGAAAGTGTTGCTGTGCGAAAAAGATGACCTTGCACAACATACCTCCTCATCAAGCACGAAACTTATCCATGGTGGTTTGCGGTATTTAGAACACTATGAATTTCGATTGGTGCGCGAGTCGCTGATCGAGCGCGAGGTCTTGCTACGAGCTGCGCCGCATATTATCTGGCCCATGAGATTTGTTCTGCCTCATCATAAAGGGTTGCGGCCAGCTTGGTTAATCCGGTTGGGTTTGTTTCTGTACGACAATCTCGGCGGGCGTAAGTTACTGCCTGGCACCATCAAGGTGAAATTTAAAAACAACCAACACGAAGAAACGATCAAAGACAATTATAAATTTGGATTTGAGTACTCAGATTGCTGGGTGGAAGACTCTCGCCTTGTGACGTTGAATGCAGTTGATGCTTATGAACGTGGCGCACAGATAGAGGTTGGTACAAGCTGCAAAAGCTTGCTTCGTGAGGGGAAGATTTGGGGCGCAACCCTTGTTGATTGCGATGGTAATGAGAAGACGATAAAGGCGAAATCGGTTGTGAATGCCGCAGGCCCTTGGGTTGATCAAATTATCCAATATGCAGACCCAGGTCGCAATAAGAAAAATCTTCGCCTGATCAAAGGCAGTCACATCATTACGCGTAAATTATTTGATGGCAATGATTCCTATATCTTGCAAAACTCGGATGACAGGATTGTTTTTGCCATTCCTTACGAGAATGAATTTACATTAATTGGAACTACCGATGTTCCTTTTACCCATGCAGAGGGAAAGCCGACAATCTCGGATGAAGAGACTGACTATCTTTGCTCCATCATTAATGACTATTTCAAAACGCCAATCTCGCGCGCAGACATTGTCAGCACATATTCGGGAGTTCGCCCTTTATATGATGATCAGGAAGAAGATGCTTCTGTTGTAACGAGAGATTATGTATTTGATCTTGATACGGCAGGGGATATGGCGCCTATACTTTCTATTTTTGGCGGCAAAATTACGACATACCGTAAGCTTTCTGAGCAGGCCGTTGATAAATTGGAAGAGTTTGTGTCGCCTCCGAAGCCAGGCCATTGGACAAGAGACACGCATCTTCCCGGCGGTGACATTGACGGAGCTCAATTCGAGGCCTACCTGCAATCATGTGCCAAGAAATGGACATGGTTACCGGCACCGACACTAAGACGTTTGGTGCGCGCTTATGGTACGAGGGTTGAAAAAATTCTTTCGGGTAGAAGTTCGGTTGAAGATTTGGGGATTGATTTTAGCGCCGGTTTATACGAAGCCGAGGTGCAATATCTGATTGATCATGAGTTTGTTTCTGCTGCTGAAGATATTACCATGCGCAGATCAAAGCTTGCGCTTCATATGAATGAAGAAGGATTGGAAAATTTAAAGGATTGGTTTTCGAATTATTCATCAGTCAAAAAAGAGAAAACTGTAGCCAATTTGATGAATGATCAAAGCGATAAGCGGAAAAAGTCTTTTGATCAGCAAAATCAGGCGACAATTCATGAATCAGATAACCAATCAAAGGAATTTTACAGTGCGATCAACTGAGAACAGTGCTGTGAATATCGGGCGGAATTCCGTCAACAAAACCATGGCGGATTTCCGCCGTTCGACTAATCTGTAATAAGGAGGAAACCATGAAACAGATGAGGGGTTTACTACTCGGAACTGCATCGATGGCTGTATTGGCATCGGGACAGTCCATAGCTCAAGAAGAAGATGAAATTATTGTAACAGGTATCCGTGGCTCTATTGAGCGTGGATTAAATGTTAAGCGAAATGCAGACTCCATTGTAGATGCCATTTCCGCCGAAGAACTCGGGAAGTTTCCTGATACTAACGTTGCGGAATCATTGCAGCGTGTGACAGGTATCGCGATTACGCGTTCGCGTGGTGGTGAGGGTCAGTTTGTTACAGTTCGTGGTCTAGGCCAAGAATTTAACATTCTTACCTTTAAAGGACGTGAGCTTGCAACCGAGAATGCTGGGCGTGAATTTTCATTCGATGTACTGCCTTCTGAATTGATTAGTGCAGCTCAGGTTTTTAAATCTCCAACAGCCTCTCAAACAGATGGTTCTATTGGTGGTTTGGTGAATATTGAGACAGCAAGCGCATTGAGAAACCCCGGTTTCCACGGCGCAGGTCAAGTTGGTACTCAATATGAGGGGCTTGCTGATGATTTCGGTTTTAAGGCGTCCGGTGTGCTATCCAATACGTTCTTTGATGATACGGTCGGCATTATTGGTTCCTTCTCTTACCAAGATCGGGATTTCAGAACTGATACGGCTGAGTCCATTAACATTGACGCAGTTAACGATTGCCGCTCCGGAATTTGTTTGCCACCAGAAATACCGAATCCGGCGTTTGATCCAAACAATCCTAGCCCATCTGTTCCAGCAATGATACCGAATCCTGATTTTCAGGCCCCCACTCGGTTAAATTCATTCAATGCAAACCTTAACCAGGAAGAGCGTGAACGAATTGGTGCATCGCTGCAGCTCGAATGGGAGCCGAACGAGAATACATCTATCGTAATCGATGGATTGTATACAAGCTTTGAAAGCCCCAGTAACTCTGACTCATTTTCTGTGTTTACGCAGCCACTAAACGTCGTCAACGCTGTTGCTGACGCTGATGATGATCTTCAGATTCAGCAAACTAATTTTGGAGCAAACGGTACGTCCAATAATTTTGGTGTAGCGTTCACAAATATTTTTGATCTTGTCGCACGCCGTGCGAATGCAGATACAGAAACATTCCAGATTGGTGGTAACTACAAGCAGACTTTGTCAGATACTTTCAGAGTAGAGCTGGATGCTTCATATTCTGAAGCAGACGGTATTCGTGACAATATTGGTGGAAACAACGGTACGGGTTCCTTCTTTGTTGTAGGCTTCCCAGGGTTGAATTTTTCAACGAGTCCGGGAGATGGTGGAATTCCTAATGTGGAAATTGGTGTTTTGCCATCATTTGATGTGTTCCCTGGAACGACGTTACCTGCGGGTGCCAATGTGGCGGCTGAGCTGGTTTCAATTGATCAGTTACAAGCTGAAAATTCACGTCTACATTTCTCTCGAAATTCTTCAAACGCAATTCGCGATGAAGTGTTCACGATCAAAGGCGATGCAGAATGGGATTTCAGCGATACCGCAACACTTAAGATCGGTGCTGACTATGTCACGCGTACGAAAGCCAATGACTTAATTGATAACACAAATACATTTTGTGGTGATGGTACAATCTTCTTACCGTCAATCGAAAACCCTGGACCCAACGGCGGTATAGCAAATGCTTTCTTCTGTGATCGTTCATTAGGATTCGCAAGCTTCCTTGATGCTGGTCAACTTGGGGAACTGCTTGAGCCGTTCAATGGCGAGAGCGTTGGTTTCTTGAGTTCCACAGATGCAAATCTTCCACGGAATTTTCCTTTGGTGAACATCGATGTTGTTGAACAAGCTTTCTTAAATCTTGGTCAAACTCAAGGTATTCGAGTTGCTTCAAATGGAACATTAGATCCAGATGATGCGGCTGCTTTTGATATCAATGACCCAACAACATTTACAGTTACAGAATCTGGAACTGTCGCACAGCTTTCTGGTGTCAGCAGTTTCCTTGACGCACAGGTTAACAGTGTCGAATCTTTCTCTGTTGATGAGGCTATTGTCAGTGCGTATACACAACTGGACTTCGAAGGCTTATTGGGTAATTTTCCATACCAAGCTAATGCGGGTCTTCGCGTAACGCGTACACGGACGACAACTGTTGGTGCCTCTTCTGACTTTACTTTCATTACTATTGATCCACTCGCGACTGGTGGTTCTGGTAACAACCCAGTTACAGTTAGTAATGTTGGAACGCAGACGGTTTCCAATACTTTTGTAGATGTACTACCGAGTTTCAATATCGGTATAGATTTGCAGGATAATTTGAAACTTCGTGCTGGTTTCTCTCGTTCATTAGCTCGACCAACATTTAATGACTTATCACCAGTTGTTTCTGTTACGCAGGTTAATGAAGGAACAGAGTCTACGGCAAGTGGTAACCCAAATCTTGTGGCTGTGGAATCAACAAACATTGACGGGTCTTTAGAATGGTATGGTGATAATGGTCTCTCATTATCTGGTGCCGTCTTCTTTAAAGATATCTCAAATTTTGTTGCAAACGGCAATTCACCACTCACTATCACAATTCCTGATTCGTTGAATGTACAAACCAATGCCTCTGCAGGACCAGTGACTGTTACATTCGATAATGCGTCCCCTGTTAATGGAAGTTCAGCAACACTCTATGGTATTGAGATTGGTGGCCAATACTTACACGATAGTGGCTTTGGCGTTCTCGGTAATATTACGTTGGTTGAGAATAACACATCTGGCATTGGTGGTGCCTCAGTAACCGCGTTGGAAAATATTTCTGACTTTGCGGCGAACGCATCAGTATTTTATGAAAACCATGGCATTCAGGCCAGAATTTCATTGAACCACCGTAGTGATTTCCTAGCATCCACAGAAGGTGAAGGCGGTTTTGCTGATTTTGCGGATGACTTCACGCAAGTTGACTTTACAACATCATATTCCTTTGAACAGTTCACTGGGTATGATGTAGCAATCTTTGCTGAAGGACAAAACATCTTCAACGAACAGCAATTTACATTCTCTGAAAGAGCAACTTTCCTTGAGACATTTATTGATAATGGATCTCGTTGGTTGTTTGGTGTTAGAGGAAGCTTCTAAACACAATAATTATGTGGGAGTGACACTTCACTCCCATATTTATAGCTAGGAATAAGTGCTTTCTTTGCTTTAAGTCTTGGGGTCGTTAATTTAAATATTAACGACCCTTTTTTATGGTGATTATTGGCTCAACTGTGTTTTATTGTTTTTAATGTATGCGATAATTCTAAAGCATCTCGGCGACTCAATTTGAAGTGGAGGTGCTCTAAGTGTCTGTCCGGGAATTCAAATTTACAGAGATACAGCCTAAATTATTAGGTCATCGGAGAAGGTTCATAGCAAATTTTGTCTCAAAAAATGCCGAGATATCGCGCAATTTTGAATCAATCTGCTATTCCCGGACAGACACTAAAGCATTTTCATATCAATCGATAGCTACTTGACTTGGACATGCATCAATTATTGAAAGTTAATCTGATAGTCCACATTAAGCTTTTTGGGCATCATATTAAATGAGAGGCTAAGTCTATTGGGGGTTTGATTATTCTGATATCCATGTTTTAACCGTGAGGGCCAAAAAAGACATTCGCCGGCATTCACATCAACCTGTGATTCTTGTTTATGGAACCCAAGACCATGTTTGTTTTCTTTGGCACTTGGTGCATCAAATAGTTCAGAATGGTGAGAGTCAATATTTTGAGGGTTGTAGAAAAGGATTTTTGTATTTTTATCTGTATGCAGATAAAGTGTTCCGCACAGTAGGCAGTTTACATGGTTGTGTGCCGGCTGATTGCCACCAGTTTGGCATAAATTGAACCACGCGTTCGTAATAAGCATCTTGCCTGATGCAGAATAATTCATAAGATCATGATAGACAAATGTACCCGCTTCAACGATCTTTTCTTGAAGCCAGTTTAACTCGGAATATCGTGAAAATACATTGTCTCGAGAATGATAGTGACTCAATGAGCCTTGAGTATCAATAGTTGTTGAGTCGGAGTTTTTTAATATATTATTCTCAAAATACGCTTTGGCACGGTCTGATTGAGGGATTTTAACTTTAAATACGGGCGTAGCAAAAAGCGGTGCAGCTTGCCATTGCATTGATGTCTCCATAATAATTTACATGATGTATAACAGAATAATTTTTACTGACAATGAAGATAAGAATAGAGTAGCGTATAGAAATTATCCATTCAACCATAACTGCCTAAATTGCCACTATGAGGGATGATTGCTTTATTTTTGCTGTACCTTAAGGTATAGTATGTGCATTATAAAACAACAATCAACTGGACATAATGCACATGGGCAACCCAATTCAAATCGGTGTTTTTTTCTTGATTACAGCATTGATTGGTTTTTTAACATATCTGCAATGTCGCAAATCAACAGCAGGCGAGCGTTCCAGTGGTCACGATTATTTTTTGGCAAACGGGGGATTGTCCTGGTATTTTGTGGCGGGTTCAATCACGTTAACAAATTTGTCTACGGACCAACTTGTCGGCATGAATGGGAACCAGATGTTGCTGCTTGCCTGGTGGGAGTTGGCCGCTGTTTTTGGGTTGTTTATCCTCGCATTTGTATTCTTGCCAATTTATTATCGTAATAATTGCACGACAACGACTGAACTTTTACAAAAAAAATACAACGATAAACATATACGTGCACTGATTTCATTGTTATTTTTGCTTGGTAATGTCTTCATATTTTTGCCTGCTGTCTTATATGGGGGGTCGTTATTTCTTCAATCAATGACGGGTGTTGATTTCTCGGCTGCGCTTGGCAAAACTTTTTTCACGAATACCCCATTGCAGGTGGATTCAACCTTGTTTGTCATGGCCATCATATTCGCGCTTGTTGGGGCTGCTTATGCGATTTTAGGGGGACTACGTGCCGTTGCCGTTTCTGATACCTATAGCGGCGTGTTGATTCTAACCTTAGCGCTTGTGGTGGTGTATCTCGCGTTGAAGGCAATTGATTTTGATTTATCAGGCATACCAGCGGAGCGATTAACATTAATTGGTAAAGATGGAATGTTTGGACCAAATGAGGTAACTCCAATACCTTGGCATACATTGTTTACAGGAATGATTTTTATTCAAATTTTTTATTGGAGTACAAATCAAACGATTACGCAAAGAGCGATGGCGGCACCGAATGTAAAAGAAGCCCAAAAAGGTGTTATTACTGCGGCGGGCATTCGACTTTTAATTGTGCCTGTTATCGTAACTGTACCCGGAATTATTGCGTTTAAGCTCTATGGTGATATTAATGATGCAGCTTATGGGCGCATTGTTGGGGATGTGTTACCCGCATATTTGTCTGGGGCTTTTGCAGCTGCAATTGCTGCTGCTGTATTGACCACGTTCAATTCAATTCTTAACGCTTCTGCGGCGCTGTACGTTTGTGATTTTCATGAAGCCTATATTGGTAAGCCAAAAAGTGTTCCTTTTTTGAGTGGTATTGTTTCTATTTCGATGACGATTGCGGCAATTATATTGGTTCCAATATTTGCATCACAAGAAAGCTTGATAAACACGGTACAACAATTATACGGCTTATTATCAATGCCTATTTTATCGGCCTTTATTGTTGGATTGGCCTTTAAGAATGTGGACGCCCGAGCGGCTATTATTGGTGTGGTCTCTGGTGTCATACTTTATGGTTATCTAAGCCTACAACTACAACCATTCCATTATATTCATTCCATGTTTGTGACATTGATATTCTGTATCGTGATTTCTTTGTTGATGAATTTAGTGATTTTCAGACGCAAAGCTGTCTTAAGCTTAGACAACAATGGATAAGCGCTATTGATTTTTACCGATCAGATGGGAACCGGTTGAACTCAATAAATGCGAAAAAAAGAAAGACTTAAAACACCTTGGCGATTCAATTTGAAGTGGAGGTGCTTTAGGGTGTTTTAGAATTTAACACGCCATAAAGCTCGCGCATTAGTGAGGAGCTAAATGCCACCAATTGGAGTTTGAGGATTGTCTCTCAAGCTTTATTTTTATCCATTTTTTAGGTTGAGGGATGTAAACCATCTACCAATATTCATTAAAGTGCCTATGGTGGGTTATTGCAGGGGTATTTCGCTGACTTCAAAAACCAGGCAGGTATCAGTAAAGAGAACCGGAATTTGTAAACCTATTTTTTCTAGGACTTCGCCGCTAGCAAAAAAACCATCGGCCATTAATTCAGAATTTTCTAATCTGTGAGGAAAGGGCGTGGATACTTTCGAAGGCCAGACACATTTTAGGCGATAGTTTTTTTGTGGATCAAGGCCTGGAAATTTCAAAACGCCGGGAAGGGATTCCTGAATAGTTGCAATTTGGGTATAGGAGTACAGGGCTTGTGTCTTGTCTGCGGAGATAACGGCTATGGCATTTTGGTATTGTGGTCCGTCTAGACGGATAAGATCTCCCGTATGTAATAAGTTACGATATTTTTTGTGTTGCGAAAACGCGATGCTTAACTCATCGAGATCGTCCTCGCACATAGTGAGTAAGTTCGCCTCAACCCCCATATGACCAAATATGGCAGTTCCGGCACGCAGGCCCATAGACAAAATACGTTTGGTGATATGGCATTCGCGGGGGCCGACATGGGCTCCCATAATATCCAGAGGGAAAAAGTAAGAGGCACCACGCTGGATCTTTTGTCTATCCAGAGCATCATTACTATCGGATGTCCAGATGCGGTCTGTGCGTTCTAATATCCCATAATCTATGCGGGCGCCACCTGAAGAACAGCTTTCAATTTCAACGTGGGGATGCGCATTTCGAAGTTGGTCAATCAATGCATAAACGGCATGTGTTTGATCATGAGCAGCCGGTGTTGACGCGTGACCGCCGGGCTGATTCAAATCCCTATTCATATCCCATTTTAAATAGGCAATGTCTGGGTATTCATTTAAAATCTCATTGATTTGTGTGAAAATGTTTTCTCTGGCTTCCTTACGCGTCAGATCAATTACATATTGATAGCGAAAAGGCACTTGGTCGTGAGGTGAGGCTGATAGAATCCAATCAGGATTATTACGATAGAAATTACTGTCTGCATTCACCATTTCTGGTTCAACCCAGAGGCCAAATTCCATATTTTTTGATTTTACATAGTCGATTATAGGCTGAAGCCCATTAGGATAAATCGTCTTATCAACTTGCCAGTCTCCCAATCCTGCCTGTTCGTGACGGCGGCCAAGAAACCATCCATCATCAAGCACAAACCGCTCGGCTCCGACTTTTGCCGCCGAATCTGCAAGTTTCTTGAGGGTTTCTTCACTGTGGTCAAAATAAATGGCTTCCCATGTGTTGTAATGAATTGGCCGGGGTTTTTGCTTCGTTCTATGATCTGTTAACTGTGTACGATAAAATTTGTGGAACGCTTGGGACATCGCAGATAGCCCATTAGGGTTAAAAGCGGCATAAAGTTTCGGGCTTTTATAGTGTTCTCCGGTGTTTAACTGCTTTTCTCCAGCATAAAAATATTCTCCAATTTGTACAATATTTTGGCCGTCAGTTAATTTCTCAACGCGCATATGATGATTGCCACTCCAGCCTAAGTGCATGCCAAATGCTGGTCCTGCTCGTTCTGTGGTCGTGGGCGTGCAGAAAATCATGCCAGGAAAGCGATCGTGCGATGTGCGGCCGCGAAGGTTTTCGCAAATATATCCGCCTTGAGTTAAGGGGTGCCGATTGGTTTGGAATTCATCAGACCACCTACCGGAAAAACTAATAATTTCTTCGAGTTCAGGTTCTAGTGTCATACAGCCAATAGCAGCATGATTAATGGTTAAGGGAGAGTGGCCAGTATTTTCAACGATCAATTGGATTGTGATCACATCATGTAAATCACTGCGAGTGAAAATATATGCGGTTGCTATACCCTTTGTCGGGTCCTCGCAATGGATAGTAATGTGATCTGATCCAGATTCGACATGTTTAGTCGTTAATAAAACGTCGAAATCTTTGCCACTTGGTTCTGATCTTGAGAGCTGTAAGCCAATCGGCCCCAGATAACCGGTGCCGACTTCACAAGAAAGGCTCGGTTTCACGTGGACTAACGCACCGCCTTGAGTGCCCTGTTTTTGGCGCAATTTGAATATCTGTTCGGCCATACGCGCGCATACGTGGTGGTCATTTGGATCGATAGCGAGCCTCGGGCCCCAATAAGCAACCGATGGTGACATACCTATGGGCGCATTGATGATGACAGTAGAGTTTGGCGCCTGTAGAAAAAAGTATGAATTTGTCATGACCGTGGTATTTTCTTAAAAGATGTAAATGAGATAAGTGAAATTCTGTTTTCCCAAGCAAAAGGGTAAAAGTGCCTTTTTGTAGAAGGAGACTGGCAATATGGGTAGCGCAGCGGTGACAAGATAGTTTCGAAAACGAACATTGTCATCTATTTTTAAGTGATTGCAGAGGGTTTTTTTATGGGGAATTTATCGGAACGGCAATCATCGATTTTAGCGCTCGTAGAAGAACGTGGATTTGTCGCTACAGAGCATTTAGTAGCAACTTTTGGTGTTACGCCGCAAACGATTCGCCGAGATATTAATCAATTGTGCGAGTTGAACTTATTACAACGGTTCCATGGGGGGGCTGGCCCGCCGGTGAGCACTCAAAACGAACCTTATCCGGAACGACAGCGCTCTTTCCCGATGAATAAAAGGTGGATCGGTCAGCTGGTCGCCGAGCATATTCATGATGGAGCATCGCTATTTTTGAATATCGGCACCACAACTGAGGCCGTGGCGGAAGCCCTGTTGGTTCGAAGGAATCTTCATGTCGTGACAAACAATCTAAATGTCGCGCATATTCTTTCCAAAAACGATAGTTTTGAAATCTCTCTTGCGGGGGGAATTGTTCGCAAGAAAGATGGGGGTGTGATTGGCCATTCTGCAACTCAGTTTATTTCACAGTTTCGGCTTGATTTTGGTGTTATCGGTGTTAGCGGAATTGATCCTGACGGATCGTTACTCGATTTCGACTCTCGTGAGACCGAAACCGCTAAGGCGATTATTCGCAATTCCGATAAAGTGATGCTCGTTGCTGATCATACAAAATTTGGGCGAAGAGCCATGGTCCGGTTTGGGAAATTTACCGATATTGATGGGCTTTATACAGATGAACCCCTGGAGGAGCCGTTCTTGTCAGCTCTTCAAGAGGCTCAAGTGGATATTAAGGTGGCCGCTTTGAAAGATGCTAATCATTTACCAGCGAAATCAGCGATTGTTTAGCGCAGCGCTTTATTTTATGCAGTACAGAGAGTTGATGCGTGATGGGATAAATGAGCATCGATAAATGACGCAATAAAATAGTAGGAGTGGTCATACCCATCACGTATGTTCAGGGTGAGCTTTTGTCCTGATTTTTGGCAAGCTTCCTCGAAAAGGTGAGATTTTAGCTGCTCTTCGAGAAAATTGTCATTGCCTCCCTGGTCAATAAGAATATGCGCTGTGGATGGATTCCTTGCGACCAGATGCGTAGCATCAAAATCCTGCCAATGCTTTTGGTCTGTACCCAGATAGGCGGTAAATGCTTTTTGCCCCCAAGGCACACGGGAAGGCGCCACTATAGGAGAAAAAGCGGAAACAGATTGATACTGGTGCTGATTTTTTAAATGCAAAGTCAAAGCGCCATGCCCTCCCATAGAATGTCCTGTTATGCCTTGGCGAGACATATCAACGGGAAAGTTCTCAGCGATGATTTGGGGAAGTTCTTGAGTGATATATTGATCCATCGCAAAATGAGGCGTCCAAGGTTTCTGGGTTGCGGTCAAATAAAACCCCGCACCCTGGCCAAGATCATAGGCGTCATCATTAGCGATTTCCTGGTGTGTGCCATGGTTCGCTTCGAAAGAACGAGGGGAGGTATCTGGAGCAATAATCATGATACCATGCTGCGCAGCACTGCGTTGAATATTTGATTTCTCCATGACATTAGACCAATCGCATGTCAGCCCAGAGAGATACCACAAAACAGGCACAGGCCCATCGTGCGCTTGGGGCGGTGTAAACACCGCAAATTTCATCGGACAATGACAAATTGCACTATTGTGTTCGTGGACGGAAAGTTTCCCGGCAAAATTGAGCCATTGATTGGTTAATTTCATCGCATCACCCTTTAATAAATCACTACATTGCGAATGCCTTCGCCTTTATGCATAAGGTCAAAGCCTTTATTGATATCTTCCAGCGGCATAGTGTGGGTGATGAGATCGTCAATATTAATGCGGCCTTCCATGTACATATCAACGATCTTAGGCACGTCTGTGCGCCCTCTGGCACCGCCAAAGGCTGATCCGCGCCACACGCGTCCGGTAACAAGTTGGAAGGGCCGGGTCGAAATTTCCTCTCCAGCACCAGCAACGCCGATAATAACACTCTCCCCCCAGCCTTTATGCGCACATTCCAGCGCAACACGCATTGTATCGGTGCGCCCGATACATTCGAAGCTGTAATCGGCGCCGCCGCCGGTTAACTCGACAAGATGTCCCGTTAGATCGCCTTTAATGTCGTTTGGGTTTACGAAATCAGTCATACCGAATTGTTCGGCCAAAGCGCATTTGCTCGGATTAACGTCGACGCCAATAATTTGACGGGCGCCAATCATCTTTAACCCTTGAATAACATTGAGCCCAATGCCACCAAGACCAAACACCACACAATTGGTGTTGGGCTCCACCTTTGCTGTAAACATCACAGCGCCAATGCCTGTAGTAACGCCACAACCTATATAGCAAACCTTGTCGAAGGGGGCATCAGAGCGAATTTTTGCCAAGGCGATTTCAGGCAGGACTGTATAATTCGCAAAAGTAGATGTTCCCATATAATGTAAAATGGGTTGCCCTTTATATGAAAATCGAGATGTTCCGTCGGGCATTAAACCCTGGCCTTGTGTGCACCGAACTTTTTGGCAGAGGTTTGTTTTTGGGTGAAGGCAATAATCGCATTCACGGCACTCTGGCGTATACAGAGGAATGACATGATCACCTGGTTTTAGGGAGCTAACTCCGGCTCCAATATCGACAACGACACCAGCCCCCTCATGGCCTAAAATGGCCGGGAAAGCCCCTTCCGGATCAGCACCAGAGCGGGTGAATTCATCCGTGTGGCAAATACCCGTTGCCTTGATCTCAACCAAAACCTCGCCAGCCTTTGGCCCTTCCAGTTGAACCATATCAACTTCCAAAGGTTTACCTGCTTCAAAAGCGATTGCTGCCCTCACGTCCATAATGGAATCCTCTAATTATTTTTTTTCAAGACTTACATGATTTGCTTGAACGCTCCAATACTTAAATATCGCTGGTTTTTTTTTGAGTTTGGTGCAAGCATTATCTTGAGGCATCGTTTTTATCGTACAGTTTGGAAGGGGTATGTAATGTCTAGCATTAATTTTCATGATTTAAGTGTGGCTGAAGAACCGTCATTTTTGCAGCAGACCAAAGACAATATCAGTAGTTTTTTTGGCGATGCGCAAGATTTCGCACAGCTTGTTGGTGCGTTTCTGGAGTTTATTGGTGGCTTTCTGGATTATCTCGGATTATTTGGTTTTTTTCTATTCATTATCACCATGGCACTTTTAAGCATCACTAATGCGGTGTCACCATTGAGCAAGTTAGCCAATTATCTGATGGTCTGCGGCTTTGTGTCAGTTTTCTATTTGCTCAACGCACCGGCAAGCTCGGCAGTGATGACGATATTGCGATATCTATCGGTCATGGCCGCACCGCTTGTTTTGACATACGGAGTACAACATTTAATTTCTTTTGTGCGTGGTTTATTGGGGATGGACTCTGTTCAAGGACGCTTTATCCGTATACGTGACTTGGCTGAAGAGATTATCCATCAAAGTAGATGATAGATTTTCGTATTGCGGGAACACTATGATAGAGGTGTTGGCATCCTTTTGTTCTCGGATTTTTTTGGAAAAATTATTGGCTATGCCAAACTCATCGCTTTGATGTTTGATGCGATTACAGACCCATAGATGGGAGGATTTTTGATAATTTTCACTCAAATACCTATGGACGTCGCCGCTTATTCATTTTGATTGGGATATTTCCTCTGGGGGCGGGGGGTATAGTTGCTATTTTTTCCTCCAAATGATTTCAATCAGGTGCTTAAAAAAAAGACGCGCTGTGTGAACAGCGCGTCTTTTTAGCTTTAGTTTATATTCAAAAACTAGAACTTAAACCCTACGTTGACACCGTAAGTGCGTGGCTCGCTAACATAGCCGGAGAAGCTTCCACCTTGCGCAACTGTTGGGAACGCGCTGAGTAGGAAGTCATCATCCGTGAGGTTACGACCAAATAAATTGATGTTGAATCCATTTTCTAATTCGATTCCGATATTGGCGTTAAAGACACTAACCTCTCGGGTAATGTCAGCGGGGCCATTATCAATCACGCGCACATCGCTTTCGTAGATATATTCAAGGCGAGCATTGATGGCTGCACCGTTGTTTAGCTCTTTGTAGTAATTAGCTGATGTTGAAAGGCTGACCGCGTGAACGCCAGCGGGACGAATGCCTGAGGCGTCAAAGGTTACTTCACCATTGGCGCAAGCCGGGTTTCCGAAGAAGAGCGAACATGGTGCATTAACGAACTCAGTAAT
This sequence comes from uncultured Caulobacterales bacterium, assembly GCA_964479275.1. GTDB lineage: Bacteria > Pseudomonadota > Alphaproteobacteria > Caulobacterales > Parvularculaceae > CALLPQ01. The sequence continues at coordinate 17,861 of CAYZLR010000007.1, read as the reverse complement.
TTCTGGATCCAGATAGGTGAGCCCGAAGGTAAAGTTCAGATTATCTGTGAGCGAGTAGGATGAGTCCACTTCAAAGCCACGAACATCTTGCGTACCAGCGTTAATGAGTGCAAAGGCAGTTCCAGTGAATGCATTGATCTGAAACTGATCAACTTCTTGATTAAACAAGGCGACATTAATGAACCCGCCTGGGAACTGGGCTTTTGCACCAATTTCGAATGTTGTCACGTTTTCTGGGTTTGCAAAACGACCTACAATTACTGGATTGCCATCATCATCAGTCAATTGATTACCGGCAGCATCAGTCGCGATTGCTGGAGGGAATGAGTCAGAGGAAAGGTTAACCGCACTCGCTTTAAAACCTGTAGCATAAGAGAAATAGGCATTAAAATTATCTGTAACATCGTATGCGATGCGCGCAGTCACATTCACTGCATCGTCCACAACAAACCCATCATCAGTTAATGAATTCGCATTATCACGCACAGCTCCTGGAACTGGGAAGTTAAACTGAGGCGCAAAGAACTGTACGACACTTAATCCTGTTAGGCCAATTAATGGGTTGGCGAGAGGATCAGCTGCAACAGCCCCTTGAGCGGCCCCAACAGCACCGCCGCGGATACTGGCGAATGTTCCAGGGTCAACCGCTGCGAGCGTACCTGCCGCTGTGAAGAATGGAACAGGATTCGCAGGATCGAAGGCAAAATCAGCCCCACTAAATGGATTGCCTGTAAATGGATTTGTTGGAACAGTTCCACCAGCACCGGAAATAGCTGCAAACGTGCCATCGGCTACAGGAGCAAAAGCCCCCGCTGCGATGAATGACGGGCCACTTGTCACAAACTGGTTCAAATCGAAATTTGATAGCTGATCAGTAAGAAGGCTATTACCAGTCGCTTCTTTTTGGTCATTTACGTAAGAAATACCACCGGTAAGGGTGAGACGCTCTGTAACATCCCAGTCGACTTGGCCAAATAGAGAGTATGATCGGTTATCGAGTTCGTAATCACCGAACACACCTGTACCTGCAACAAATGTTGAGCCAAAGGGAAGTGCCGTTGCGCCGCCAGCGGGTTGGAACTCAGGGAATAAGGCATTAGGGCCAGTCGTTAAAGCTTGTGCAACCTGTGAAGCACCTTCTGTAGCGAGCAAGCTTGTACCTAATGCGCCGAGTTGCGCATCAACAAAGGGGCGAATTTGAGTGCCAAAAATTACATCGCGTTCGAACACTAAGTTCTCGTCGAAGTAAAATCCACCGACGATCCAATTGAAGTCACCAAAGTCAGTCTCGGTAAAACCGCTGACGCGTAGTTCTTGGGTAAATGTTTTTGACAGTTGATCTTGGGGCTGGATGGCAATGTCGCCACCACTAAAATCGACATCAGTATTGTTAAAATCCGACTGTTCCCGATAAGCCGTAATGGATGTGACATTCGCCCACCCAAGGTCCCAGTTTCCTTCTAATGAGCCTCCACGACCGACTAATTCATTTTCAGGAAGAGTATCTAGTGCTACATTACGAGCATTTAGATCGAACGCAGGGGTTGTGATAACCTCGCCCAAACCACCCACAGCCTCTGGGGCTCCAATGATTTGTGTGGCTGGTCCGTTGATGAGTTGTGTCGCCCCGCAGCAAATTTCATCAATGCGGTTATACTCACCAATTGCACGGAATGAAAGAGTTTCTGTTGGTTCCCATAGTAGCTGAGCACGTGCACTCCAACGGTTTCGCTCGTTAATGTTATCATCGCCAGTCACAAGGTTCGTATAGGTCCCATCACGGTTTGACGTGCTGCCTGATACGCGAAATGCAAGCGTGTCTGTGATCGGGCCAGATAGGGTCCCTTTAAATCGCACAGCATCAAGATTGCCATAAGTGACATTGAAATTTCCCTCCCAATCAAAAGAGGGTTTCTTGGTTGAGATTGAAATTGCGCCAACGGACACGTTCTTACCAAACAGTGTTGATTGAGGGCCACGTAAAACCTCAACACGCTCTAGAGTTGGAAGGTCAAGTATCGCAGAGGCAGAGCGAGAGCGGAAAACACCATCGATAAAGACACCGACGGCGCTTTCAATACCCGGATTGTTTGCACCGTTACCAAAACCACGAATCACAAAGTTTGTTTGAGACGAGTTTTGCAATTGCGTGACGCGCAGGGAAGGGACAGTTGATTGCAAGTCAATCAAGTCAATGATTTGCGCTTTTTCAATCACGTCAGCATCCACAACAGAAACGGCAATTGGCACCTCTTGCAGTGTTTGTTCCCGTTTAGTCGCACTCACGATGATTTCATCATCAGCTTGGGCTAATGCGCCCTGCGCCGCCATGACAGAAATAGCCGCCCCAGACATTAATTGTAATGTTTGGCGTCCTAATGTCTGTTTAGAAGTCGTGTTTTTCATAATTGTGTACCCTTTGTTTGCGCTCTTTAATTGGGCTTGGCTAAGCCATTTGTTTCCTCAGATTCCAATATTCTGGTGCGCTTAACTAAATATTTTCTTTAAAATATAAATTTTGAAGTATGAGATTTTAGTTCGAATATACTCTTTGATTAAAATTGCTAAACCACACCATCTCATTTCTAATCATTACAATTTATGAAGATTTGTTAGAAAGCAATGCTTTGTGGCACTAACCGTTAGAGATGAATATTAAATGTGATTTAATTACAACGTAATTTGTTTGAAATTCCTTAATTTATTGCAACGCAACATGGGTTTGGCGGCTTATGATAGCGAGCACAATCGAATCGTAGGTTATGGTGATGAGACAAAATAAAAACAACGCACAAATGATATTCATTCGTGCGTTGCAATCATTATAGGAAGAGAGCTTGTCGTTACGGTTGAGGGATCGGAGTTCCACTCACCCAAGGGGCTCCTGCAGCTGTGAGATTGGCCTCGAAAGCGGGGACACTCACTGATGACAGTGTGTTAATACGATTTCTGAGCTCAACAAACTCTTCGCGTGCATAACCCAAAGTTTTTAAGTGACTTGGGGTTGGTCCATAGGTTGATAGAGCAGTTCCAGTAACGACTTGGCGCAAACGACTTTCGACCGTCGGGACTTGATCAAGGCCAAGTTCTGACATCGCTCCGTTACCGCGTAGGGACGCATTAATGTCGTTGAGTTCATCACGCAGGGTTTGCCATTCTGTCCGCAATGGGTCTCGATCGCCAGTGGCGCGATTGAGAGCGGTTTGTAACTGAGACATTTTTCCGTCTAATGCGTTAGTGATGACATAAGCCGCACCAACAGCACGTTGGAATTTGGCGAGATCTTCCCAAAATGCCGTCAACTCTGCTGGCTCTTGCCCTTTAAGAGCGCCGCTGCGAAGGCGTTCAACCGTAAACTCTTTCGGGCCCACTAGCTCCGTTGTTTCACCGCGTACAGTTTGTGATAGAGAAACTGTGTAGGTGCCAGGAGCTGCAAGAAATCCCGAAGGCTCTTCACCGTTTGGATTTCCACCAGATCCTGTGATTGGTTGGCTCGATGGGTATCTTAAATTCCATGCGACTCTGTGGAAACCTTTTTTCACGGGTCCTTTGATGCGGCGTACAATCGAGCCATCTTGATCGCGCACAGTCAACCAGATCTCCGGTTTTACTTCCAATCGTTCTTGTTCAACTTTTTCAAAGCCAACGAAGGGAGTATTTTTACCATCTTTAATCAAGGGTTTTTGCTTCTCTTGACGAATTTCCTCTAAAGATTGCAACCCTTCTGGCAAATAATAAGTAAAATTCGCCCCGAAAGGAGGATTGGGAGCTAAGTAATTTGAGTGACCTTGAGACCCTCCTTTGGAAAAGCTCATCGGGTGACGCTCCATGTACCACCAGGCCTTACGTCCCGGAAACAACATAACGTCCTCTTCGAGGGCTTTCGCATTGACTGATCGAAGCGGGGTATAATCGTCTAGAATAAAGAAACCACGCCCAAAGGAAGCGGCCACAAGATCCTCTTCACGCCGCTGAATAGTAACATCGCGAAAGGAAATTGTTGGGATATTACCTGTTAGCTCGATCCACTTTTGCCCGCCATCAACCGTAAAGAAAATACCAAACTCTGTGGCTGCAAATAAAAGATCTTTGTTGACGTGATCTTGCACCATTCGCCAGACAAGGTGTCGCTCTGGGATATCTCCTGTGATGGAAGTCCAGCTGCGTCCGCGATTGGTACTTTTTAACAAATAGGGTGTGTAATCTCCGTATTTGTGATTATCGAGCGCAACGTAGACCGTGTTTGGATCATAAAGATCAGCGCGAATATCATTGACAAAGGCTGTGTCTGGAACACCGGGAAGGGTGCCGACTTCGGTTTTAGACCATGTAGCCCCGCCATCATTTGTAGACTGAATAATACCATCATCAGTGCCTATATAGAGAATATTTTCGTCCAACGGGGATTCACCAATAGACGTGATGGTATTGTATTGTGACATGGCGAGAATATCCCAACCAGCATCCCATGACCATTGACGCCCCATAACAGGGAGTAAAAGCCTATCTTCATTACGGGTTAAATCGCCAGAAAGTGCCGTCCAGCTATCGCCGCGATCATCAGAACGCCATAAGCGATAGGATGCAAAATAAATGCGTTTTGGGTCGTGGCGGCTTACGTAAATTGGGGCATCCCAATTAAAACGCTCCAAGGGCTCACCTGGTGCTGCTTGAGGCTGGATATGAATGATCTCACCGGTTGTTCGATCAATTCGGGCGAGATTTCCCCCTTGCCATTCCGCATACATAATATCTGGATTGCCAGGTTCAGTTGCAGATTGGTGACCATCCCCAAACAGAGTGATAAACCAATCAGAATTGCGAATACCATGCCGATTGTCTGTGCGCGATGGTCCACCTTGAGAATTATTATCTTGGGTGCCGCCGTAGACATTATAAAAAGGTTCCGCGTCATCAACTGCAACTTTATAAAACTGGGTAACCGGAAGGTTGTTCATAAAGCGCCATGATTTTTCGTTGTCATAGCTTTCATAGAGGCCGCCATCGGATCCAACCATAATGTAGTCTGGATCATCTGGACGAAAAGCAATTGCATGATCGTCGACATGTTTTAATTCATTATTGATCGCGCGCCAGGTTTTACCACCGTCTAAAGAGACTTGCGTTGTATTGCTGACCAGATAGATATTATCGAAGCGGTGGGGGCTGGCGTATAGTTCTGTATAATAATGAGGGCCAGTACCGCCGCCCACGGCATTGGAACGTTTCTCCCAGCTTGCACCGCGATCAGTGGAACGCCAGACGCCGCCTTTGCGACGGTTCAACTCAATCGCAGCGTAAAGAACATCCGGGTTTTGCGGCGATATTGCGAGGCCAATTTTACCCTTGTTTCCACTGGGAAGACCGCTTTTTAACTCGCTCCAGTTTTCTCCGCCATCTTCTGACATATAAATGCCAGACTCGGGGCCGCCGCCAACATAGGCTGCGACAGTGCGATGATGTTGCCAGGTCGCTGCGTAAAGGCGATCAGGGTTGCGAGGATCAATGATCAGATCAGTAACCCCCGTCCATTCGCCTTTGGAGAGTATATTTTTCCAGGTTTGGCCGCCATCAGTCGTTTTAAACAATCCCCGATCTCCGCCTTTTGACCAGAGAGGACCTTGTGAGGCGACCCAGACAATATCCGGGTTTTCAGGGTGAATGATGATTTTTGAAATATGATCGGAGGCTTTGAGGCCAAGATTTTCCCAGTTCGCACCGCCATCAAGGCTACGATAAACGCCGTCCCCAAAACCATTATGACGCCCGCCAGTATTTTCTCCGGTACCGACCCAGACATGATTGGCATTTTTAGGATCAACGGTGATTGTCCCAATCGAATAGGAATTTTCTTTATCAAATAAAGGTGTAAACGTGGTCCCGGCATTGACCGTTTTCCAAACCCCGCCAGAACCAACAGCAACATACCAAGTGGCTGGATCATCTTGGACAATCGCAATATCGGCAATACGTCCGGACATCAACGCTGGACCGATATTGCGCAGTTTTAACCCGCTAAAGGTTGCACTGGAGAGCGGGCCTTTATCATCCTCATCATTTTTTGACTGTTCTTGCGCACAAGCATTAAGAGGCAGCATCACAAACATTGCAACTAATAGAGTGAGTAATCTCATTATGATCCCTTTATATTATTATGTGTTTAGCCATACCTAGAACGAGCGAACACAAAACACAATATAAGGGGGGCGATGATGGAAATTGCAATTGAGGGTGGGGGGTGGGTTGAAAATTACCTGAGGCGATAACAGGCTGCTGAAAATTTCTAACTTTCATTTCGAACAAGGCTGCTTGAAGCATTTTGCGTGTCAGTGGGAAGCGGTTGAACTGCAATAAATGCGATAAAAGAAAGACTTAAAAGCAACTTGGCGATTCACTTTAAAATGGATGTGCTTTAGGTCGGGGAAATCGCCAATTATAGCATTGGTTTGTTAAAGCCATAAAAAAGCAGCCCGCAATTAAGGTTGAGGGCTGCTTGATAAAATATATTTTAAAGTAGTGCTCCCCTGCTCGTAACCTGTTGATTTCATTATACCATATATTGGGTTGGGCTAAAGTGTGCCCTTAAGTGTGGAACTTTAACCATAAATATCACGCAATTGTGATGGCACACTTTTGCCATTTACATAAAGCGTCTCAGATTGGCACAAAGCTCTCCTCTCTCCCCATCAAATGGTGGCTAGCACGTCCGTCAAATACTATTTGGACACCGCCTATGTTCGATAACAGATCGCTTGAGACCAACCTCTAGGTCTTTTTTGAATTGAGCTTCAAATACGTGTAATAAAAATCTAGGTTTTATTGATTCGCACTAGGGGGAAAATATGTCTACCGAAGCAGATATTGCAGAGCAATTTGAGAAAATACTTAATAGTCCAAAACAAACATGGCTTTTAAGTGCTGGTGTTAGCTGTATATCTAACGTACCCTTGATGATCCCCTTAACAAAAAGGGTGTTTCATATTCTTGAATCTGAAACGTATAAAACTGACAGCGATACAAAGTCTATCTTCAAATCAATAAAAGAGGAAATTGCTGAAGATGCTCACATTGAAATATTCCTTACGCACCTTGCGGACTTAATATCGCTTTCAGAACGATCACGAAATACAAAAATAACATATGGTGGAGTTGAGTTTTCCAAGAGCAAACTAGTGGAAATTCACCTTTCCATACTTCGCGCTATTTCCGACGTAATTCGATGGGGGTATAGCCCCGAATCCGGCGACAAACCAGAAGAAGTTGGTACGCCAGAGAAACCAATTGTTTCAGTAGATGCACACAAAAAATTTGTTAAAGCAATCTTTGGTATCGGCAGAGCCGGCTTAGAAAAGTATCGCGGAGCTGTCGAGTTCTTTACCACTAACTATGACACGTTACTCGAGGATGCTTTGTCTCTTAATCAGGTACCCTACACTGACGGCTTTTGCGGTGGAGCTGTTGGTTTCTGGGACGAAAAGACTTTTAGAGATCATCAAAATATTAAAGCTGTAGTCACAAAATTACATGGTTCATCAGACTGGTATAGGCCCTCTGTTTCCCCATCTCCCTTACTACGTGTGAGGTATAATGATATATACCCAGATTCAGGCGGTGAGGTAATGATCTACCCCCAAGCAACTAAATATATGAATGCTCAAATAGATCCGTTTGCTTTTCTATTCCAGCATTTTAGAAAAACACTCTCGGTTACTTCTGACCATGTTTTACTGATCTGTGGATATTCATTCGGTGACGAACATATAAATGCCGATATAGATATCGCGATGAGTAACCCTAATAGTCAACTCGCCATTGTTGCTTTTGCAAACGAAGTAGACGGGAAATTACCAAAAACACTTGAAGAATGGCGTACTAGAAGTTGGAAAGATCGAGTTTACATAGCTAGCCAAAAAGGTCTTTACAATGGAAGTGATGGACCATTTTTCAAAGCAGAAAATGACCGTGACTGGTGGACATTTGATGGCGTTGCAAACCTATTTTCAACAGGCATGCCTAACGATATAAAGGACATCATTGAATGATAAATTTTAATATCGATAAAGATTTGGAAATAGGGAATATTTTCGAAGTATCGGGTAATGCAATAAAGATAGCTTTATTAAAAAGCATTACAGAATTAACAAAAAGCCATAATGGTAGGGTTTACAGCGTTGGACAACTGGGAAGCGTTATAAAATTGCATATGGGAAGGCGTATTATTTTCGCAACAGTAAAATTACTACGCCTACAAACTGACGAAGAAAGTGCATTAATCTCTGAATCTATGGCGGGTAGTGCCAATGCCGACCATGATAAGCGTGTTCTAGAAGCAGATCTACTTGGTGAAGCCTTTGCGAATTCTACAAATGGGTCTCTTAAATTTAAAAGAGGCGTAACAACCTACCCTTTGCCTTTGCAAGCTGCTCATTTGACGACACAGTTAGAACTTGAAGCCTTATATGAAAGCGTAGAAATATCACGCGATAATGATATTAATGCGCACGCAGCAATTGGCACTTACGTTGGCGCCACTAAAGTACAGTGTCGAGCAGATATCGACAAATTATTTGGCCAACATTGCGCCGTGTTAGGATCAACTGGATCAGGAAAGTCTGGTACAGTTGCAGCCATAATACATGCCGTGTTAGAACATAGAGCGCGAGCTGAAACAAACACAAGGCCGTCAATTATCTTAATAGACCCACATGGCGAATATGGCGCAGCATTTCCAACGCAATCCACAAGATATGTAGCTTATAACACATTAGGCAACGATGATGATGGTACGCAAAAAATAGAATTACCGTACTGGCTTATGTCGAGTGACGAATTTCGATCATTAATCGTGGGTAAAACTGAATTTGAAGCAACATCCCAAGCAAACACCGTTTACAAGGCCCTTGCTCATGCTCGAATGGTTGAGGCAGGGTTGGTTAGGTCAGCCCTTGAGCCAATTCCAACAGATTTACCAGATGGGCAGCATCCCGAAGAGCCTGTGGCTTTAGATGGCATTACCGAGGAGGAAATCCGCTCCTTCGATAGAGATAAACCTAGACCATTTAAGCTAGCAGAATTCCGTGCGCACATTACAAAGCGTCAAGCACTAAGAAGACAAAGCAAGGAATGGGGGCCAGTCACACCATCTGATTTTCAAAAAGAATATGCCTCAATTTTGAACAAGTTCAGAGTACTTACAACAGACCAGCGAATACAATTTTTAATAGCAGAGCACACCGATTCATCTCTATCTTTACCGCAAATACTTTCCCAGTTTCTTGATATCGAGGATAATGATAATCAGCCATTAAAAATAGTTGATATTTCAGGACTTCCTAATGAAGTCGCTGGCCCATTAACGGGAGCAATCGCTCGCCTATTGTTTCAATACAAATTACACCAAACGAGACAACAACGAGAAAATGATCCGGTTTTATTTGTCTGCGAAGAAGCTCATAGATACGTCCCTAACAGCGGGTCAGCACAGTACGAGGTTGCTCAAAATGCAATCCGTAGACTTGCTCGTGAAGGACGTAAATACGGATTAGGTTTGATGCTAGTATCTCAGCGACCTGCAGATGTTGAGGGTACAGTAATTTCACAATGCAATTCATGGATCGTTTTACGCCTTTCTAATAGTAGCGATCAACAACATGTGAGCAAATTCTTGCCAGACAATTTATCTGGAATGACCAATCTACTTTCTTCTCTTCCAAGGCAAGAAGCATTATTTGTTGGCGAGGCAGCCGCATTACCTTCTCGAATAAAATTAAATACCCTTCGATCTAATCAACTTCCCAACTCAAATGACATATCTTTTGCCTCGGGTTGGTCTACGGATAGAACCTCAACTGAAACACTTGAAGAAATAGTCTCAAGAATGTCAGGAAACTAAATTGGTCTCAATAAAAGCGCGAATCTCATCGACCATCTTTACGCCACGCATTGAGCATGAGGCTTTATAACGCCGGTGAAGGTCAGCCGGAATTTTGACAGTAAAATTTACAAAAGACGGTTTGTCGGCTTTCTGGGTATCTGGTTTTCCAGCATCACGCTTAGCCAGATCACCGTTTATACCTATTGCTGGCTTCACGGCTTCCCGTGAAACTGAGTTCCCGGTTTTCTGGTCAAGGCCGGGACCGGATTGAATGAATTTTGCTACTTCCTCCGGGTTAGGCTGATTGGGGATAGGTCTGTTCTGGAATGTTTTCTTGCTCATAAATCTCCATTATTTCAGTTGATATATTCTCGATATCCCGCGCAGCTGGGGAATTGGGTGACCATTCAAAGATGGTTTTGCCCATGGTTAGGCTTTCCGCAAAAGCGATGCGCTGATAGACAGCGTTCTTTAAAATGGGCGTTTCATGTTCTGTGGCCATTTCATGTATTTCGCGGCCTAAAACCGTATTGCCGATTTTCCGGGTAACCAGAAAAACGGCTTTCTGGGTTTCTTTAATGATTTTCGCTTGCGCGATTTGCTCAACGGTCTCACTTGCTGCCCAGTTGGATGCACCGGATGGCTCTATGGGGATCACCACCAAGTCTGATGCAATAATAATCGCGCGAGCGAGTTTTTCCGCGCGAGGTGGCCCGTCAATCACCACATGATCGTAGTTTTTTGCCAGTTCCATAACTTCGCTCGCCATGTTTTCACGAGACAAGGCAATGGTTTGAAAATCGGCTTGAGTTCGCAAGCTTGCCCATGTAGAGGCCGTTGCTTGTGGATCTGCATCGATCAACATTGTTTTTGCGCCTGACCGGGCTAACCATGCTGCATAATTTGTAGACAGAGTTGATTTTCCAACGCCACCTTTTTGATTGAGGAATGCTGTAATCATTCCCATAGCCTGTCTGGTTTGGCAGGTTTCCGTAAAGCTGGTTTTCTGGTTACCCATGTTTTATCCACAAGTTTTGTATTTCTTTCTTTTCATAGCACAGTGCTTTCAACACCCGTTTTTATGCATCCTGATGGTACAGAGCGCCCCGCAAGGCACGTCTTACAGTTGGCCTTCGCCGCTTTGCTTCGATCTGAAACAGATGCGCGCCCCCCCTTTGCACCATTGATTGGCCTGCATACGGGCATTGAAAGGCAATGCTCAAAACTCAAAAAGAAAGTGAACCCAATGTCAGTAAGCGTCAAAACAGAAAATGTAAACGATGCCACCATCCAAGTGCATATCGCCTTTGAGAATGCATCACCCAACCGGCAAAAGCCCAACAAAAACCGGGCTACCCGAAAATTCAACAATGCCGGATATCGCCATGAGCATCACAAACAAGTTCGAACCGGGAAAAATAGAGCAAAACATCGCTCAACAACTAAGTACAAACGCGGCGTGAACAGTATCAAGCTAGCCCAACGGCAACGGCAGAAAGCCCTACCGGCTCCAAAGCCTTAACATCCAAGCCAAGGCCCCGCGTAAAGCAGGGGCCTACCGGCCACCTCGATCTTTATCCCGATCTGCTTCACGCTGTTGGCGTAGACGATCACGAATACGATCTTTGGTCGTTTCTGTATCCGCTGGTTTCTTAATGGCTGCATCAGTAAAATTAGTTTTGGCTTTTTCTTTTAATTCCAATTTTTGTGAAAAATCATACCACTCAAGGTTTCGTTCTTTATGGCGATTACGCCAGTCTTGCTGTAACTCTTTTCGGTCATTTTCATGCACGACTTTCAGCTTTGCTGCTTTATCCAAAAAATCAATACGTCGTTGTGAGATGATATCTTTGAAAGCCTTTTTTTCTTTGCCAATAGCGATGCGTTCTTTACTCTTCTGCTCTCGGCGTAAATTATCCGATGCCAGTGCTTGAGCCTTATTCAACGCTGTTAACCTTTTATCTTTCGATAGAACATTCGCGAATATATCTTTGATATTCACCTTGCCCCGCTGATCACCACCTTCATTAGACACAGATGCCGTTTGAAGGGCGTTATGCAACCGGCCCATTAGGCTTTCTTCTCGCTGATGAAAGCTCTCTATATCCTCTTGTTGTTGCCGATGTAAATCTCGCCATTTGGGACGATAGCTCATGCGAACCGCCTCAACCGCTTGGGTCTTTGCTTTCTGGTAGGCCTGTCGGGCCTTCGTACCGTCCGCTTTTACAGCCTCAACCAGTGACCTCCAGTCTTCGCGATGTTGATCCGCTTGATCACGCCCTTTCTGGGCTAACGCCGCATCACGTGTTTTTTGCCCTATACGAGCCCGCTCAATAGCATCACGGTTATCATTGGTGATTTGGACATACTGACTGATTTCGTCATACATACGCCGGTCAAAAACGGCGTAGCGGGTATATTCCCCGCGCTCGCGTGCCTCGGCATTCAAAAGCCGGTTTTCACAATAGATTTCTCCCCGTTCTTTTTCCATCTCAAGCGCTAAAGCCTGTAGCTTGGATTTCTCCTTGCTAGATGAGAGCATACGACCATCTTCCGGGTTAACCCTATTAATCAAAATATGCACATGGGGATGTTTTGTATCCGTATGAGCGATGACAAGGCTTTGATGGTCTTGCGCTCCAAGGGTTTTAATCGCGCGTTTCGCTGCAATCTGCATTCCCTCATCGTCGAGCCCCTTTGCTTCATCCTCACGCCAACTTATGGAGAGATGCAGCACGCATTTATCCGACTTGTTGCCCGTTGGGGGAATGCCCGCCTGTTTTTTTAGCCGATCACGATCAAGGGCCGTTGCCGCCATAATCCGCCACGCCATATCAGGATCATTCACGGCAATATTATGCGCTTGCGTCCACGCCACACGATCATTGCTCATACGGCTCTCCTTATCGTGGAGAAGGTACAGCGCAGCCCCTTTGAAGCTGGTTCCATTTTTATGAATCTTCGGCAACACTGTGATTGACCACCATGGTTAATGCTTGTTGTAGCTGATCGATAACGACCTCAACCTCTTCGCCCAATTCTCGCCCCCGATTAGAGGCACGGGCGAGCTGGTTTAAATTCACACCGATACGATTTAGCTCATTGATCAACGCCGGGTCAGATCGCCGAAAAGACGTACTGACGACCCGGTGACCGAGCGCCCGTCGCCGCGCATATTCGTGGGGGTTCAATCCAGCTTTCGCCGCTTCCTCACGCATGGTCTCAATTTCAATTCTGGTCATGCGAAGGTTGAAACGCTGATCGCGTTTCTCCCCTTCATTCTTTATTGGCCGCGCCATATCCTTCCCCCTTACACAAGCAAATTAACATCTTCCAAGCCCCCAATTCCAAGGTACCTCCTTGGTCGCCATTAAACGGCGAAACGTTTGCCTTCTTACTGGTCGCGCCGTAGCCACAAAAACCGGTATCCACTTTTTGGCCCGACGCTCAATTAACTCACAATGGGTCGATCCCGTTAAGAGTTAGAAAAACCACTTTTCCCAAATCACTTTGGGTAATATAGTGATTTCCAGATGCGTATCGCGCGCCGTTTTTGGGCACCAAAAACACATCTGGCTACCCGTTTCTAGTGTTAGGATACAATGATTTATTTACGAAAGATTAAACGCGCATACGGACATATGCATGCACACAAATGTGTGCGCCGTCACTGATGGTAAAGTGGATGCTTTGCTTACTGAATAATATGGTTAATGAAAAACTACTGCAAGAAATAAATACTATTTCTTGTGGGTAAATCTTTAATCGTCGGCCTTGAGTGCAAAAAAACTGGCCTCAATCTTCTTGATCGAATGGCAACCAATAGCGTACACTACGCCCGCCACCTGAAGGGATGAGCGCTTGCATTTCCACCAGATCAGTTAGGTCTCTGGTCGCGGTTGCTTTAGAGGTTTTTGTGATCGCCACATATTTCTTGGCGCTCATTCCCCCCTCAAAAGTGCCGGGACCATCCTCCATCATGCGACGCAAGACCATCATCTGCCGCTCATTAAAGTTGTCTTTGAAGCGATCAAAATAGCGGGCTTTTTCAAGGGTAAATCGGATTTGCGTCTCTGCCTGGCTTTGCGCCTCAAGGCAGATATCCAGAAAATAGATTAACCATGGCGTAATTTCATTGGTCCGTTGGGCCGTTTTCAAGGCTTCGTAATAAGCCTTTTTATTCCCCTCAATAGCGCGGGAAAGGCTAAGCACCACTGGACGACCCAGCCCTTGGGATAAAGCCTTTTCAGAGATGGCCCGACCAATCCGGCCATTACCATCTTCAAAGGGATGAATCGTTTCAAAATAGAGATGTGCAATAGCAGATCGGATTGGGGCTTGCTGTATTGGCATTTTTCCATCCGGGCCGGTCGCATTATACCAACTGATAAAGCTCATCATCATTTCCCCCATCATATCCGATGGCGGCGCTTCAAAGTGGACGGTCTCTTTACCTATAGGGCCAGAGATCACCTGCATGGGTTCAGCATGGGTGCGCCATGCGCCCAGCATTACCCGCCGGTCATGAGCCAACAATGTTTGATGCCAATCAAACAACATTGCATCCGTTAAGGGGGATGCATACTCATCCCTGACCGCAAGCATCAAATCGACAACACCTTTAGCGCGTCGATCCTTTACCGGTTCTGCGGTTTTGCTCAGTCCCAGATTATTGCGAATTGACGACATGACATCAGCACGACTGAGATATTCTCCTTCAATTTCAGACGTTTTCATGGCTTCCGCCGCGAGGATATTGATCACTGCATCGGAGCGATCCGCCTCACTCAACCCTTCCAGCAAGCCACTGATCCGGCCAACGCGCTCCATAAAGGCAAGTAAGGAATCGCTAATAACATCCGCATCATAGCGTAAATCAGGCCAGTCAGATTGTTGCCAATTATAGGTCATGAGCCGATTATAACACATATTCGGCTCAAAAATAGGTTAAATTTGAGGTGATTGTGTTGGTTATCCGGCTTATGACGTTGATTTTTGCCCATTAGAAGGAGGAGAGTTTTTTTCGAGGCAATCTAATTTCGAGCCAGTTTCGTAAGGTACTTTTGCTGATGCGATGTTAACAGATGCTTTATCTAAGTGGATATCTTGATCATCAAAAAAGATATGCGGCCTAAATGCCTTCAAAACATCGGTTTTATCTATTCCACCCATAAAAAAGGCCGCATCTGCATAAACACCCCACGCGCGCAAAGTTTTAATTACCCGCATTTCCGCCGGAGCATTACGCGCTGTAACAATCGCAATACGGATTGGGGAATTCTCCATTTTGAATGGAAGGCGCTCTTGCAGGAGCGCTAATTTTTTTAAAAAACCTGCAAATGGACCAGGTTCCATTGGTGTATCTTGCAACTCCTCTTCAGATTTCAAAAAAACATCAAGCCCCTTTGTTTTGTAAACATGTTCACTTTCTTCGCTAAAAAGAACCGCATCTCCATCAAATGCAAGACGCACTTGGTTAACAGGGTTAGCTCCTGTCGAGGTCGGCGGTTTTTTCAATAAAGCAACAGCACAGACCTTGCTATCCGCTACTTTGCGCGCATCCTCTTGGCTTGTTGTTAAAAATAAATCCACATTATATGCTGATAGGTAATCAGTAACTGTTTCCCCACCAGTAAAAACCGTTCTTGGAATGTCGAGCTTCTCAGATCGTATATTTTTAAGAATACGAATGCCAGTTTCCGGACTGTTTCTCGACATGACTACGACTTGAACTAAAGGTGAAGTTGGGTCATCCCCATATTGATTAAGATCCAAAAGCGCTTTAACAACCTCCATACCAGTTCCGGGTTCAAGTGAATCGTTTTCAGTTTTGCGCATCAAATTTCGATATTTTGTGATCGCCTCATCATCCCCTAAGTTTTTTCGGGCTTCACGGTAGATTTTATCGGTTGCGCTTAAATCAAATAAAGCAGTGGAGCTGATCCCAATAACTAATGTATCTTGTAATGAAATAGGCATATAAAAATCGTTTCTAATGGGTAATTTCAATGATATCTGGTGTTTCACATAACTCTTTTCAAGATATATTAGCCAACTATTAATCCAACTATATTATGTAAAAACCAGTGATCAAATCGGGGAGATTATCACTGCTGGTGTTATGGATGCATTCCACTACACGCATCGATGCTAAAACATTCGATAACTAGCAAATTGATGTGGTGTCTCCCGCAACCGGAGACTGGCCATGAAAAAACCAAGCCGTAAAATTTACCTGAAAGATGAAGCCAATTTCGCTTTTGACAAAGCCAGTCACGAAAAATCATTGGATGATCGCGAGAAGGCAGACAAACCTTTATCTCCTGCGCCTGCTTTAACGCCTAGTGGCCCAATGCGCACAATGGCCGATAAGGCTGTTCAAAAACGACAGGAAGCCATTCGCGCTAAACTGAGAAATGATCGGGCGCAGACACGCGAACGGACGCGGTAACCCATCATGCTTGATTATTTTCCGCGCGGTGTACCCCAACAAAATTGTGACAATGCTTTTCCCGATGCCTCTTGGTGGTCACCCAAAGCGCTGCTTAAGCATGACAAATGGCAGTACAAGCAAGGCGCTATTCTGGTCGGTAAGATTGGCGACACAGCTCTTGGTACGTTTGACGACCGCCATATGATGACGGTGGCAGGTTCGCGATCTGGCAAGGGGCGCTCTGTCATCGTCCCCAATATGTGCCTTTATCCCGGTTCGGTGATTACGGTTGATCCCAAAGGGGATTTGGCCACCATTACTGCCGCACGGCGCGGTAAGGGCTCTGATCTTATCAATGGTATTGGCACAGATGTTTATGTGCTCGATCCTTTTGAAGTCACCAGAGGCAATGCGCGGGCTTATCGTGCAGCCTTTAATCCACTGGATATGATTGATGTGGATGGGCTCTATGGCCGTGATGATGCCGCGCTTTTGGCGGACGCGCTGATTATCCCTGCACACGCAGAGACTCATTGGACCGATGCCGCCAAAATGTTGCTCACAGGGTTGATCCTTCATGTTTGCACAACGCAAAATCCCGAAACGCGAAATTTGCTCACATTGCGTGACTATCTCACCGGGGATATTGATCAGTTTGATGAATTACTTAGCGAGATGGCCGTATCGTAGGTTGCACAAGGCGTGGTCGCCCGCGCCGCCAATGCCCTTGTGATGATGTCAGAAAAAGAACGCTCTAGCATTTTATCGACGGCGATTGTGCAGACAGAATTTTTAGACTCTCCCGCAATGAAAACCGTGCTGGATCAATCTGATTTTAGCTTGCGAGATTTAAAAGATAAACCAACAAGCGTTTATTTAA
Source organism: uncultured Caulobacterales bacterium (assembly GCA_964479275.1). Taxonomy (GTDB): domain Bacteria; phylum Pseudomonadota; class Alphaproteobacteria; order Caulobacterales; family Parvularculaceae; genus CALLPQ01. The sequence goes on along the minus strand of CAYZLR010000007.1, from coordinate 674 downwards.
GCCTACCAGCGGGTCGCATGGGCACCCATAGCCGATGGTTGCGCTTGATGATTGCCTTAACCGTGGAAGCGATGGAGCGACACCGCAAAGTTCCAGAACACCCAGTACTGATCATTATGGATGAGTTTCATGCGCTTGGTCCTATGCGCACTATTGAACGCGCCGCCGGGTTGATCGCGGGTTATGGCGTGCGACTATGGCCAATCTTGCAAGACCTCACCCAATTAAAACGAGACTACAAAGAAAGCTGGGAAACATTCTTGGGCAATGCGGGCCTTACTCAATGGTTTGGCATTAATGACCTCACCACCCTTGAATATCTCTCAAAACGGCTTGGTCAGACAACTTTGGATACGGTTAGCCAAGGTGAACTCTCCCGTGATCAAATCATGAAAGGCTTCACAGGGCAAAACCGTTCAAAACAGATTGTTGATCTGATGACACCAGAGGAATTAGGACGGTTTTTCTCACGCCAGTCGGGGCGAGAATTGATCTTATGGCCCGGCACTGACCCGATAGTTATGGAACGTATAAATTATGATGCCGACCCACTAACAGCAGGGAAATTTGATCCTGACCCGAATTATGGATGATCGAGTGAAATGGTAAATCAGACCCTTATGACCTGACCCCTTTGAACGCAGCCAGCTAATAGTAGTAAAATGGCTGAATCA